>JAZFSR010000082.1:0-4088 GCA_036446295.1 Candidatus Aminicenantaceae bacterium | reverse complement strand
TCTCGATATATCCGCAAAACGAGGACTGGATAGAAAACAAGTCCTCTATCTGGCAGAGGGAAAATGGATAAACGAAAAACTCAACATGATCATAACCGGCCCTACAGGTGCTGGAAAGACCTATCTGTCCTGTGCTCTTGGAAATGCAGCTTGCCGAAATGGATATTCGGTCCGTTATTTTCAGCTCTCCCGGCTGCTTGAAAAACTAAAACTTGCCCGCGCCGACGGATCTTATCCCAAGTTTTTAGATCATATCGCCAAATACAAACTCCTCATCCTCGATGACTGGCTCCGGAATCATCTCACCGATACTCAAACAAATGACATCCTTGAAATCGTAGAAGACAGATACAATTACAGCTCGACTATGGTTGTTACTCAGATACCGGTTGTAGAATGGCATGAACAGTTCGCCAGTCCAACTCTTGCCGATGCCATTATGGACAGAATCGTTCACAATGCCTATAGGTTGGAATTAAAGGGAGAATCTATGAGAAAACGTAAGTCATCCTTGACTCATTCCGGCCACTTGGAGGTATAATGAAAAGCCAGCGTCGCTTCGCTCCGAAAGGTGACCGGAATAAACCGGAATCGGTGGCCGGATTGACCGGAATAAGCAAAATTCGGACCACTGATGATATTTTCCAATCGACAATAAAGAAAATAGAATCCTCCTCATGTCACTATGGTGTTACAAGTTCAACGGAATTAAGCTGATGTTACGGTAGTTGGGCTGAAATCATTAAATACACACTGGGATTTTTGCGGTAAAATAAGAGTGAAAATAGCCTTTAGTGAAACAAAATCCTCTGTTTTTGAGCCAAAATGTGATGATATTAAGGAATAATGGAAAATAATATCCCATTTTTCACTGAAAGTTATAAGTAAATGAAATATAATGAGTTACGAGTTTGATTAGTTGACATAATGGTTAGCTTTCTTTCTGATGCGGGAGTGTCAGAAAGAAAATATTGGACGAAGCCGTTACGCGACACCTATGGGATTTCAATGGAGAGGCTTACTGGGTGATTAGTACTTGTATTGCCGGATTTTCCTAAAAGACAGGTCCGCATGCTTTCTAGAAGACTGGCATGGTTTTTTTCCTCAAATGACAGATCCCACCAAAAATCACTATCCTCTGGGAAAATTTCGTTATATAAGCTGTACAGATCCGAAACGAGAAGCTCAAGCTCTATGGATGTCTCAAGGAGTTCTTTGAAATCACCTGACATAACTTCCTCCTCTATGAGTCTGGATTATCGGTTTGACACTTCATACTAGAATATTTATTTATGAGGGGAGTGTCAAATTCCTAAACTTAGTTCTTCATAAGCCTTGCCAACCGTGTTATAGTAATAATAATAATAGTTCTCTTACGCCGGCTGGAGAGGACACTTGCATAAATGGCATCTTGCCATAATCCCCCCTTTGCTTACATCAGCCGGCAACTATCTATGCCCAAGAATTGTGCAATATGTCAGAATTGTAATTGAGTCAATGTATTAAAAAAAAGCATATCTCTGTTCAACAAGTTTATTCACAGATATTGTGGAAAAAAGAAAATGGATCAAAGATGGGGGCATGTCCAAAGGCTCCTTATTCTAACATAAGACCTAGACCGATATTTGGGGGGAAGGTCACTGTTACAGGTCTCGAGATTTGAGCCTGTCGTTACACAAGAAGTATTAAGGTCAGGACAAGAATTACCATTATTATCATGAGGACTTTAAGCATGATGGGCCTCCTGTCTTTTACTTATTCCATTCAGGCGGCGTTTTTTTCTCATCTCTTTGATCTTTTCAAACGGCATGCTGATGAGGAATTTAAATCCCCTCATGATATATCGGCCGAACCAGAAAAGAAGGAGTCCCATGGCCGCGGTGATCAGAGAAATAGACAAAGTGATGATACCATTTAGCGTTGGATCGGAAACAATGGGCGTCCAATCTATATAGGAATCGAGAAAGTAGGGATTGATGATTTTTATAACACTGATTACAGCGCAAAGCCATCCTGCCAAGGTTAGGCTGAAGGCGGTAACATAATAAGAAAAGATGAGGGCCACAAGTGTGACCACCAAACCGAATAAAACGGCCACGCCTCCCAGTCCCAGGGGAAGGGCAAAGAGCGCAATAAAAACTCCTGCCAGGATATAGAGAGGGCGCTTTTTTTCCTTTCCCAAACTCACCATAGCCTCCGGCATTCTTGAGGCGATCACATCGTCTGGCTCTCCCAGCTTATCCAGCACATTAAATATGCGTTCGACTTCGTTTTCTGTCGGGTCATTTGTAAAAGATTCGTAGATATGGGATTGGATTTCCTTGACCAGTTCATCCCGGTCCTGTTCAGGGAAACTTTTTAACCGCTGTTTGAACCGGTTTAAATAATTTCCGACGATTTTATCAACGGTTTCGCTGAATTCATTCGGCATCGTCCTTCTCCTTTTTTACAGAGATGCTTTTTCTGTTTTCATTCTTGTTTTGGGAAAGGGGCTTCCGGCTTGTGTTGGCCACCATGTTAGCCAGCTTTTCAAACTCGGCGCTTAGAATTTTGAAAGCCTTTTCACCATTTGGAGTCAAAAAATAGTATTTCCGCGGCGGGCCCTGTTTGGATTCCACCCACTCGGATGTGACCAGCTGTTCCTTGGACAGCCGGGCCAGGATGGGGTAGATCGTGCCTTCGGTCAGTTCGATATCGCTTTCACCGGATACGGCCTTAATAAGAGAGAAGCCGTAGTGGCTTTTATGGTGAAGACTGCCCAGTATGGCCAGCTCCAGGATTCCTTTTCTGAGCTGCTTAATTTTGTTGTCCATGTTTACACCTAGTACAATGTAATACAAGGTACATGGTTTGTCAAGTTTTTTTAAAATACTCACATTGACTTTGCTGGCCCCTGCGTGCTATGTATAAAAAACATTGAAAAACTCCTTTGAGCACACTCAAGAAGGCAAATGGACATCCAGTAGATTTCTCCTTTTGCTTTTTGCTCTAATCATCCTGCTTCTTGGTTACCCGTATATGCCCGATAACCAGCTCGGTGCATTTCTTGGAGGGATGATGTCCCTGCTTCTTCTCGTCGCCGCCATTTTTGCAGTCCGGACGCATAAGTACGCCCTCATTGGAGCCAGTGTGCTGGCCCTGATTGTGATTATTCTGAGTGTTTGGGCGTTTGTATCAGGTATCAGAGGGCATCCTCTCGTTGAGGCGGCATTCTTTTTGTTCTATGCACTGACAACCATAGTCATCTTTGTCGAAGTGATCAGAGAGAAAGAAGTGACCAGGAATATTCTTATGGGGATTGTGTGTGCGTATTTATTAATCGGCATGGCTTTTGCTACACTCTTCGATTTGGTCGAGACCATTCGTCCGGGATCGTTTCAATTCAATACCATCAATGCCGGCGAAACACCGATGAGGTGGAGAAACCTGCTCTACTACAGCTTTACCACACTGACCACCACTGGTTATGGTGATATCACTCCCGCAAGCACACATGCCCAGTCGCTTTCTATTATTGAGGGGATTATCGGTGTTCTTTTTGTCGCCGTGTTTGTTGCCCGCCTGATCAGTATGTACAATCATAGAAAGAGGACATAATTTAATGATGAGTACTCTAGAAGGACAATCCCTCAAACACTTTCGGATAGAAAAACTGCTTGGCCGGGGAGGAATGGGTGTTGTCTATCTCGGCCGGGATACGCGTCTGGACAGACCAGTTGCCATCAAAGTTCTCCGTCCGGATCTTACCGCTAACCGGGAGCGCCAGAGCCGGTTTTTTCAAGAGGCCCGTTCTGCAGCCGCGGTGCGAGATGACGTGCCTAATGGGGAATTCCAACAAATCTTGAGAGAATCCGGAATCGTCTATGTCCGAGAGGATATTGTTCTTAAGTCCAAAAATTCAGAGTAAAACTTTTTTGGTTTTTTTCACATCCCTTCGCGGATTCAGCGGTCTTAAAATAATTTATTTCCGTAGGCGAAAATAGCGGGTTGGCCGCCGGTGTGCCAGAATAGGATTTTGGCATCCCTGTCGATATGGCCCTGCCGGATAAGAGCCATCATTCCGGCCAAGGCTTTTCCCGTGTAAACGG
>JAZFSR010000081.1:0-4206 GCA_036446295.1 Candidatus Aminicenantaceae bacterium | reverse complement strand
TCCTTTACCTCCTCGACAGCTCTGCCGATCGTTTTCAGATTCATCATTACGATATCTTTCCGTAATTTCTTACTGATAGACATCTCGATTCTTTCCTCAATTTTGTCCGGCTCTATAAATCCGGCCACTTTCATCAATGCGGCCACCATAGGAACATTAGGGATGGGTTTCCCTAATTCCTCCTGGGCAATAGTGCTGGCATCCAAAAAATAGATTTTTCGCTCACCCAGAGAAAGCCTTTCTCTGATGAGACCGATATCAAACGTAGTATTCATAAGGAAATATGTGTCTTTTTTTGCCCCACTGCTGATATCCACAACCCCGAGTAAAGAGGGATCTGTAACCACAACGATATCAGGATAGTACACTTGGCTGTGAGTGCGGATGGGTTTATTACTAATACGATTGAAAGCTAAAATCGGAGCGCCTCTTTTTTCGGCTCCAAATTCAGGGAAGGCTTGCACAAAAATATCTTTTTCGACCGAGAGGGCGTCAGCAAGAGTCACCGCAGCTGTGACTACTCCCTGTCCTGCTCTACCGTGCCAGCGAATTTCGATTGTCTCTTTCATTCATCCTCCTCGTTATAATAATTGTAAGTGAAAAATGCAGAATTATTTATATTTTTATTCCGTAAGCTCAGTCCTTCCTTCCAGAGATTTTTTTATGGTGACCTGATCGGCAAAATCTATATCAGATCCGACAGGAAGTCCCATGGCCAACCGTGTAAGCTTGAGTCCGAATTCCTTTAAAATTTTTGCCAGATAGAAGGCTGTGGCCTCACCTTCAACCGTAGGATTTGTGGCAACAATCACTTCCTTAAACTGACCATCTCTAATCCGGTTAATGAGCATATCTATCTTCAACTCATCCGGACCAATGCCTTTTAAAGGGGCCAGAGCTCCTAGAAGGACATGATAGCGGCCCTTAAATATTCCCGTTTTCTCGATCGATGCTATATTAAATGGCTCTTCAATAACACAGAGAGTGTCATTCTCACGGTGGCTATCAGTACAGTAAATGCACGGGTCAACATGTGTCAAACTGTTGCACTGAGAGCAGTAAAACACTTTCTGCTTGGCATCCTTGATAGCATTGGCCAGCCTATCTGTATCTTCATGAGGAAGACTGAGAAGATAAAAAGCAATTCTTTGAGCCGTTTTTGCACCGATACTGGGTATTTTCTTGAATTCTTCTATAAGCCTGTTTAACGGGTGATCTTGTTCGAACATCAAACCAACCCAGGAATTTTTAAGCCCGCTCCCAAAGTGCCGAGTTTTTGAGATAATTCTTCATCGACTTTTGTGCTCGCATCATTAAAGGCTGCAAGGATGAGATCTTGAAGCATTTCAATATCGTCTTTATCTACAACTTCCGGATCTATTTTGATTGAAATCAGGCTTTTAGTACCATCGAGAATCACGATTACCATCTCCCCGCCGCTCGACCCTTCAATCCGCATTTCCGCAGATTCTCGCTGGATTCTGTCCTGCATCTCTTTAGCTTGCTTAATCATTTTTTGCAAATTACCCATTCCTTTCATTTAAGCTTCTCCTAATATTTAATTTCCACAACTTCTAAGGTCTGTTTTTTTTTAAGGACTCGACTGAAATAATTTGTGCCTTGAAGGTCTTCATGAAATTCTGAACCGTAGGATCTTTCAAAGCCACATCGGCATCTTTTTCCTTTTTTAGAGGAGTATCAGATGGATTTGGAGAGGTTTTTTCGGGATTCTCGGGCTTTATTTGAGGAGGCACAGTCTTCCGGGGCTCAGGAGCAGCCATAGGTTCTCTTTTTGGAGTGGAAGAATCTAATCCTTTTTTGAATGTTTCGAGTTCCTGAAGCAGGGTTTTAATCGGAGTGATCTTTTTAAAATGACACAATTTGACAAGTAAAGTCTCCAAATAAATCCGAGGATGTGATGAAAATTTCAGTCCTTGCTCCCCCTGTTGGAGAGCCACAAGAAACCGCAGGATTTCTTCTGACGAAGCAAGGTTGGCCTGGGCTTTCATTACGGCCAGATCTTCATCGGTCAGAGGGATTAAATCCTGAGGTGTATCAACAGTTTTTATCAACAACAAATTCCGGAAATGGGACACAAGCTCTTTGAAAAAAAACCTGAGATCATATCCGTTAGTGATCACCTTCTCCACAAGAGAAAAAACTGCACCGGGCTTGTCATCGAAGATAATGGACGCACATTCCATTAGCATTTCCCGGTTCATCACCCCCAAGATCTCTTTGAGATCTTCATCCCTGATGTTTTCACCCGAAAATGCAACAGCCTGATCAAGCAGACTCTGAACATCTCTCAAGCTGCCTTCTGCGGCTTTGGCAAGCAAAGTGAGACCGAGAGAAGATATTGTGATTTTTTCTTTTTGTGTAATGTCGAGAAGATGATTGATAATTTCTTTTTGCGAGATTTTTTTAAACTCGAAATGCTGGCATCGGGATAGTATTGTAGCGGGGACTTTATGAAATTCGGTTGTGGCAAATATAAAAACCGTATGTGGTGGAGGTTCCTCGAGGGTTTTTAACAGCGCATTAAAGGCTTCTTTTGTCAACATGTGCACTTCATCGATAATGATGACTTTATTGCGGCTGTGTATCGGTTTATATTTGACGCTCTCTCGAAGTGACCTTACGTCATCGATGCCCCGATTCGATGCCCCATCGATTTCGAATACATCGATTGAGCGGTCTTCATTGACCTCCCGGCAGAACTCACATTTATTACAGGGAGTTGGAGATGGTCCATGCTGGCAGTTAAGGGCTTTAGCCAGAATCCTAGCCGCCGTAGTCTTCCCAACACCTCTCATTCCTGAAAAAATATAAGCCTGCGCTACCCTATCGTTCTTTATGGCATTCCTTAAGGTTTGGACAATAGCCTTCTGACCAATCATTTCTTCAAAAGTCATCGGTCGATATTTGCGTGCAAAGATGAGATAGCTCATATTCTTATGGTTTTTGAAAAGGATAAGGCTTCAAAAGTCCTTTTTCGTTAGATATTATCTTAGCATAATTCCTCAAGAATTTAAAAGAAAAAAACAAAGATTTGACCCGGAATAATTTTATGGTATATGTTTGACACATGAAAAAGAAGAGGAGTCTGGCTGAAATCCATGTGGCCGTTGTCCTCTTCGGGATCGCCGGGCTTTTTGGCAAATGGATTGCCTTAGCTCCCTCCATAATCGTTCTCGGACGGGTTTTTTTCGCCAGTATCACACTCGCCCTTATCTTGCTGATATCAAAACAAACCATAATTTTCCCAAAAAAATCCACCTATTTTCTTCTTGTATCCTTAGGTTTCCTTTTGGCTGTCCATTGGACTGTCTTTTTCAAATCCATTCAAATTTCGACAGTGGCTGTAGGCCTTCTCTCCTATTCAAGTTTTCCGGTATTTACGGCCTTTCTTGAACCTCTGTTTTTCAAAGAGAAAATCCAAATTAAGAATCTCTTCTATGCCGGCGTGTGTGTTTTTGGAATCTTCCTGATCATCCCAAAATTTGATCTCAGTGATGCTGTCTTCCAAGGCGTTTTATGGGGAGTAGCCGCAGGATTTACCTTTTCTCTTCTCACAATATTTAACCGGAAACTCTCCAAACAATATTCCAGTTTGGTTATCGCTTTCTACCAGGATTTTTTTGCCACACTCGTCCTCCTCCCCTTCTTTTTTATTCTGCGCCCTGCATTAGATCTCAAAAACATCATCCTTTTATGCATTCTAGGCATATTCTGTACAGCCGGCTCCCACACACTCTTCATTAAAGGGATGAAATACATACGTGCTCAAACAGCGGCGATTATAAGTTCTCTCGAACCTGTTTATGGGATTGTTATTGCTTTTTTTTTCTTGAATGAAATTCCAACACTCAGAACAATCCTAGGAGGAGTGATCATTCTTTCGGCAGCTTTTTCAGTCACATGGAGCGGATTCAGGACTAACCGTTAGAGTCGACTCTCAAGCCGACTTCTTTTTTTTCTTTATCACCTTTTTAACTTTGGCCGTTTCTTCTTTATGTCTTTCCTTTTGCTTGGCTTCCTCAGTTTTATGTTTTTTTAAAAGTGTCTCAATTCTAACTTTAGTTTCTTTCTCAATTTTTGCTTTCTCAGCCGCACTTGCTGAGTTCTTTTTATCATCTTCACTCTTTTTTTTGACTATGCTGATTTCTTTCGATTGACTCCTTTTTAAAATCCTGACTTCCCGCA
>JAZFSR010000080.1:0-4757 GCA_036446295.1 Candidatus Aminicenantaceae bacterium | reverse complement strand
AACCGGTTGAAGCCTTGGCGGGGATTCTGTTAACCGTCATGGGAGTACCGGCTTATTTTTACTGGAAACGGCGTCAAAAAAATGAAGACTTAAAAAAACCAAAGGAAGGGTGATCATTATGCAAAAAGTTCAATTTTTAATCTTTTTTAGTCTGACCGCAGCCATATTCTTATTCACTTCAAGCTGTCGTCAGACTGCTGAAAGTTACGACATTATCATTTTAAACGGAACCATCATCGATGGAACCGGAGATTCCGGTTTTAAAGGAGATATTGGCATTAAGGGCGACACTATCGTTGTGGTGGGCGACCTTTCAGGAAAAACTGCCGCTAAAGTCATCGATGCCAAAGGACTGGTGGTTTCCCCTGGATTTATCGATATGCATACCCACTGTGATGGGGGTTTGGGCAATCCGGAATCCCATGCGAATTTAAACTATTTAATCCAGGGTACAACCTTGGTTGTGACCGGAAACTGTGGTGATGGGACATTCAAAATTGCTGATATCAAAGAAAAATGGGAAGCGCAAGGCATTGGAACAAATGCCATTCATCTAGTTGGATTCGGAACTGTCCGGCAGACCGTGATGGGGAGAGAACCACGCGAACCCACACCGGAAGAACTGGATAAAATAAAGGAGATTGTCCGTCAGGCGATGAAGGAAGGTGCCTGGGGTATGAGCACAGGTTTAGAATACATTCCCGGCCGCTATGCCACTACCGAAGAGATTATCGCCGTGACAAAAGTTGTTGGTGAATATGGAGGAATTTATGCCAGTCATCAACGCAATGAGTTTGATCGTGTTCCTGAATCCACTCAAGAAACCATTAGAATTGCTGAAGAGGCGGGAGTGCGTGCCATCGTATCTCATTTAAAAGCATGCCGGAAGGATTACTGGGGAACCCTGAATGAGGCTGTAAAATTGATAAACGACAGTCGAGCCCGGGGCACCGACATCGTTGCAGATATGTATCCTTATCACTTTGCCTCAGGAGGACGCATCCTTCCGATTGCCCGAAACTCCGGCTGGGCACCTTTTCATCTTCCCTCCGACATGGAACCATTCGCTGAACTCAGAGAGAAGCTGAGAGATCGGAATCTGCCGGATTCAGAGAGGAACCAGCTGAGAAAACAGTATGTGGATGAGCTGGCCAAGGCCCTTGCTGATAAATCAAAACGGGAGCAGATAAGGAAATCGGTTCTCGTAGGTGAGCCGAATAAGCCCAGTTCTGTGGCGTTAGCAGGTTGGGATAGTTATCTGGTTACCGTGGCCGAGAAAAATGCCCATTTGATTGGAAAAATCCTGTCAGATATTGCCAAAGAACAAAATAGAGATCCCTTTGATGTGGCTGCGGATTTAGTCATTGATGAACCGGACCTGTATGTCGCTTGTGGAGTCATGTCGGAAGAAGATATGAAGTATGCGATCGAGCAGGAGTGGCTGATGTTCTCCAGTGACGGGGATGCAGTTCCTATACTTAAGGAGACTGATACGCCCAGGATAGGACATCCCCGCGCTTTTGGCAGTCAAGCTAGAGTACTGCGTAAGTTCGTCAGAGAAGACCAGGTAATATCGCTGGAGATCGCTATCAAGAAAATGACCTCGCTGGCGGCATCTTTTCTTCAATTGAAAGATAGAGGATTGATCAAAACCGGCTTTAAAGCGGATATTGTTATATTCGATGCCGAAACCGTCAGGGATAACAGCACCAACTCTGATGCCCGTCAGTACAGCACCGGAACTGAATTCGTGATTGTGAATGGAAAGATCAGTATAGAAAAGGGTGAATACAATGGAGCCCTTGCTGGCAGACTATTGCTCTTAACAGAAAATAAATAAAATCCCGATAATTCGAGTTTGATATCTGAAAGGAGGCCTAAATGAAAAAAATTATTCTATGTAAGATTCTTTTCCTTTTCTGTTTCTGTCTCAGTATTTTATATGCTCAGGATGCCGATCTTCGCCCCATGACTGTTGATGATGCTTTAAATATGGTTCGCATTGGAAACGTTCAAATGTCCCCTGACGGAAAGTGGGTTTTCTTTTCAAAATCGGAACCGGATTGGAAAAAAAATAAGAGAAAAATGACATATTTCATGATTCCGGCAAGTGGTGGTGAGGCTATTCAATATATTGGCGACACGGGCGGCAGCTCATTTCAATTTTCTCCTGATGGAAAATATCTCTCATTTAAGCGCATGGTCGATAAATACAGCCAGATATTCATAATGAGCTTCAACGGCGGCGAAGCCGTTCAGCTCACTCACCATAAAAACAGCATTGATTCTTTCAAATGGTCTGCTGATGCGAGTCAAATATTCTTCACGGCCGATGAACCCATGAGTGAAGAAGAGCAGAAAGAATATGATTTGGGTGATGATGCAATCTTTGTCTTTGAAGGACCGAATGGAAAAGAGGACACCCGTTGGCGAAACCTCTGGATATTCAATGTTTTATCCAAAAAAGAAAAGAGATTAACCAACGAAGAGCTCATTATCAACAATTTCGATGTATCTCCGGAAGGCAAGCGTGTCGTATTCGCAGCAACAAAACAAGACACGGATAATTTTTTCTTTTTGTCAGAACTCTATTTAGTTGACGTGAGTCATCCAAATCCAGTACGCCTCACCAATAACAATGCTCCGGAAGGGAATGTCCTTTGGGCCCCTGATGGAAAGACTTTTCTCTATCATGCCCCCACGGACAAGGATTTCGATCTGACTCACGGTTTCCTATGGATCATGAATCCTGAAACGGGTGAGAAAAGGAAACTGGAAGAACCCAACCAGGGAAATCTTTCCAGTCTTACCTGGACACCCGATGGTGAAAATCTGTTATTTACCGAGACCCGACGCACTGATCTCAATCTCCATCGTTTAAATCTCAAAACCGGAAAGATTACTGACATCACTAAGGTTGAGGGTTCGATTCGGATTTTTGCTTTCTCTAAAGACAGGACCAAGATGGTCTATTCCTACAGCGATTTTGACACTCCTCCGGATCTGTATGTTTCATCAGTGGAAAAATTAAATCCTATCCGCCTTACTAACGCCAATCCTTGGATCGAAGAAGAGATACAGCTTGCAAAAAGTGATATCGTCCAGTGGAAAAGCCAAGACGGAATGCAGATAGAAGGAGTTCTCTATGTTCCGGGAAACTCCCAAGAGGGAGAAAAGCTCCCTCTTATTGTGACTATTCACGGAGGTCCACCGGGACGCTTTGCTAATGGTTTCAGGTCTGTGTTCCATATTTATGCGGGACTCGGGTATGCCTCGCTCGGCCCGAATATTCGCGGTAGTGACAGCTATGGCGATGATCTTTTATGTGCACTGCAAGGTGATGTTGGCGGCGGAGAGTACGATGATGTCATGTCAGGTGTAGACTATCTAATTGAGCAGGGGATCGCAGATGCTGAGCGATTAGGAGTGCGAGGTTGGAGCTGGGGAGGAATCCTCGGCAGTTGGGTTATCACACAGACAGACCGTTTTAAGGCGGCCTCCCTGGGTGCTATGGTTGGCAGCTGGACAGCAGATTCGGGACCAGGCCTCAGCTATGACCTTAAGCTTCATTATATAGGTGGAGCCCATTGGATAAATCCTGAGGAATGGCGCAGAGTTTCTTCTCTCTGGTATGTTAAAAATGTGACAACGGCTACCCTGCTGCTCCACGGTACTGAAGATGTTGTGAGCACTCCCAACCAGGCCATGATGTTCTTCAATGCACTCAGAGAGATTGGCAAGGCTCCGGTACGGTACATCAAATTTCCTCGAGAGCCTCACGGATTCCGGGAACTGCGACATCAGCGTCGGCGTGATATAGAGGAGATCAGGTGGATGCAAAAATACATCTGCGGTGTAGAATGGGAGCCTTGGAAACGCAAGGATTAAGACATCATGAATAGTAGAAAAAAAATCTCGGTTAGGCTTGTATTGTGGCTTTCTTTTTTTATTGTCGTTGGCGTTTCCATGCAGCAGGCAGATGCTTTTCAAGCGTACACACACAATGCTCTTACAGACAAAGTGGATGAATTGTTTAAACAATGGGACAGGACTGACTCTCCGGGAGCAGCACTTGGAATATTCAAGGATGGAAGAATCATTTACGCCCGCGGCTACGGGATAGCTAACCTTGAGTATGCCCTTTCCTGGTCTTCACGGAATCCATCACGCATCGGCTCTATTTCAAAGCAGTTTATTGCCATGTGTATAGCCATTTTAGCCGAAGAAGGAAAGCTATCTCTGGATGACAATATCCGAAAATATTTCCCTGATTGGCCCGAGTATAATGGACCGATAACACTCAAACACCTTCTGCATCATACCAGCGGTGTACGAGAATATTTAACTCTTGTGGAATTAATGGGGAAACCGGAAGGGAGTGGTTATATCTATACTCCCAACGAACTTGTCAGAACTCTCACGCGGCAGAAAGAACTCAATTTTAAGCCCGGAGAGATGTATTCCTATTCAAATTCAGGGTATTTTTTGCTCTCAGAAATCGTAAGTAGAGTGAGCGGAATGGAAACCAGTGCATTTGCCAAGCAATACCTATTTGAACCCCTGGGAATGCATAACTCTCATTTTCATGATGAACCCAATTTGATTGTGAAAAACAGGGCGTATGGATATTCTACAAAGGAAGAAGGCGGATTCAGATTGGATATACTTCGTCTTAAAGTTATAGGAGATTTAGGAGTTTTTACAACCATAGAGGATTTCCTTAAGTGGGACCAGAATTTCTATGAGAATAAACTGGG
>JAZFSR010000079.1:0-2979 GCA_036446295.1 Candidatus Aminicenantaceae bacterium | reverse complement strand
TGACTTTGTCTGCAGGAAAAACGAAGTGGTTTTTATATATGACTGGAAGACAGGGAAAGATGAGCACAATCAATATAAAATGCAACTTGCCTGTTATGGCCTATTTGCTACCAGAAAATGGGGACTCAAGCCAGAACAAGTTAGATTAAGAGAGTTCAATCTCTCAAATGGGAAGATGTATGAAATATCCCTCGAGGAGTTCGATTTAGACGACATTCACAACCACATCCGGAGCTCGATTGAGGACATGTTGAACTGCCTGGAAGATAGACAAACAAACTTGGCCATTGAAGAGAGATTTGAATTGAGTGTAAACAGGAAAGATTGTGAACGGTGTAATTACGTCAGGGTATGTCCCCGTTAATTCGATTAGGTTGTTTGTTCCCGGCTCTGTAGCTTCGGTACTTATTACGCAGGAAGCTGTTAAATGATTCCTCCTTTCGGGGTATCCGGCCTTGTTCGATGAGGAAACACAGACGGGACGCCTGTGCAAAATGGGGTCGATGCCGCCAGGATGGGGGAATGTATCCTGTGTGGAAGGCCTTAAACAGCTTGGTCAGAAGGAATAAGGTGCTAACGCAGCCAAACCGAAGTTTTTTGGGAAAATTGATTCTTGTCAGGCTGGATACGATGGCTTCATCAAGAATTTTCTGAATATTCCCATTTTTATCCGCCAAAAGACGATGGGCCCATGGCCAGATAAACAGCGAATAGATTTCCTCCTGAGAAAGATAAAAACCTTTAGAATTTGCCTGATCCTTGACCGTGAGCAGTTTCAGAAACTTTGATGTGAGTTCGGGATTAGTTTCGTAATCTTTACCCATTTGGCCGAGTAGGTGTTTTAAGATGCCGTAACCGATATAGGCTTCAAAGACTGAGCGAGAATTGAAACTGAGATCCTTGTTCAATTCTTCAAAAAGACGAGCCCCCGAACAGTCATCGAGAAGGTCAAGATGCATACGGAGAGCGCGTTTTGATTTTCTCTCTATGTCGAATCCCAGGCGAGCTGCATGCCTGACTACACGCAGCATACGGACGGGATCTTCTTTGTAGCGTTGAGAAGGATCGCCAATAATCCTGATCTTTTTTTTGGACAGATCTTTTAAACCGCCGACATAGTCGATGACAGATGCCGTTGACACATCATAAAAAAGAGCATTAATTGTGATATCTCTTCGGAATGCATCTTCGCGGGGAGAGCCGTACGTGTTTTTCCATTTGGAGGCGTTCTCAGGATCATCGTTTGGTGGCAGATCCGGATCTCGTCGAAATGTAGCGACTTCAATAAACTTTCCGTTTTTAAAATGGACGTGGGCCAATCTGAATCGTCGGCCAATGAGATATGTGTTTCGGAGCCGGCGTTTAATCTGACCGGGTCTGGCATCGGTCACGATGTCGAAATCCTTAGGTACAACTCCATTCATGATATTCTGTACTGCCGCCCCGGTCAGGTAAGCTGTGAAGCCTTGCCTTTTTAGATGATCTATGACCCTTAGCGCATCTCTATCGATATCCTGTCTGGAAATCTTGTGGCCCGGTCTTTGCAGAATCACAGGCTTTCTGTTTTTGGATTTTAATAAATCTCGCATAGAGGGCTATTTTACACAATCTTGACTTAAGTAAACAACTGAATATTGACATGGTTAGCTCTCGTTGAGAGAAAGATATGTTGAATTTTGGAAGAATAATTCATATTATTTCGTCAAAAGCATGACAACTTTAGATACTGGAGGGAAAATGTCTAAATCTTTTAAAAAATTAGCTTTTTGTATTCTATTGGTCGCGAGTCTTTCTCTTATGGTTCTTGCCGCAGATATAAGCGGCGCTTGGGAAATAACCTATCAGGCTCCAGAGGGAGAGATGGCCTTAGAGATGTCCATTGAGCAGGATGGGGAAAATATCAAAGTGACGATGGAGGGTATGCAGGGCGAGGAGATGGTCGGAGAAGGGACATTTAAAGATAACAAAGCCGAGTGGTCTGTCACCATCAGTACTCCAAATGGGGATTTCACTATCAATTACTCAGGAACGCTGGAAGACGACATTCTGTCAGGAGAAGCCGAGATGGGCGACTACGGATCTATGGAGTGGACGGCCAAGAAAAAATAGTAAATTCTCTTTTTAATCTATTCCTAATGATTGATATGTCCTTTTTTTGATTGACTGAATGCTTCGATAACGATAATGCCAGGGTTCTGACTTGTAGCCTGTAAATCTTGTGTTGTCTTGAGTATAAGACTGCGTAAAACCAAATTTTTCCGCATTGACCTGCAGCCATTGTCCCTCTTCAGACCGGCCGAACATTTGATGGCCCACACTCCGGGGATTTAGATTGCTGAGATCAACGGTTGTTCCTAGCTGATGTTCCGAATGGCCCGGTTTTGCGACCCATTCTTGTTTAAGGCCTTGTTTTTCGATGGCATTGAGGTAGAGAGTGCGCTGCTTTTCTGAGGAGCGATAGGCGGAAAAAACCCGGAGATGAAGGCCCTGTTCTTCAGCTTCTCGCAGCATATTATCCAGCGCTTTCGCGGCTTCAAGGCGTAGAAGTTTGGGATAATCAGAGGCATGGAAATTCCACGCTTGGTCTATTTTCACGAGATCATCAGGGTTGTAGTTTAGAGGCAGTGGATTGATTTTATCGACGTTCTGCAGGGATACGGTGGGGGAGAGACTGACGCTTTTTACGAGTAGAGCTTGAGGCAGATAAAGCTTTTGGCCTTCATATTCAAAACACACCCAATCCAGTGAAGATGATGTGACATCCTCCGGTTGTTCGATTTCTTTGATCTGTTCCAGGTATTTGAGGACAACTTCAGCTTTTTCTGTTTTGAGCGATGGCAGGATATAGGGATTCACCAAGTCGGGAAGGACTATCCAGTCCTGATCGGATTGTACATTGTACGATTGAGCTTGAATAAAAAAACAGCTCAACATTAAAAATACGATAGGAAAACAACTGGGAGAGTATCTCAATTTTTT
>JAZFSR010000078.1:0-2748 GCA_036446295.1 Candidatus Aminicenantaceae bacterium | reverse complement strand
TCTTATTTGTAGAGATCGCTTCGCTGTGCTCGCGATGACAAGGTAAGGTCACTACTCTCTCTGCGATCGTTCGTGATGAACTTCATGGGCAGATGCCTCGCATTTGCAGCAACCTCGGCCCGTAAATAATCCAGTCTTACCTGAATTATTTATACACCAAAACAGACACCTCATCAAATCAAATTGAAAAGAGGTAAAATTTGTGTTAATTTTTGAATATGAAAGTCGCGCTGGCTCAGATCGCAACCCGCTTAGGGAATATTCAACATAATCTTAAGCTTCATCAGAACATCGCCGCAAGGGCAAAAAAAGAGAAAGTGGATCTTCTGATTTTTCCGGAACTCAGTCTTACAGGATATACCCTTAAGGACTTAACCCAAGACATAGCTATAGATCCCCGGAAGGATGCCGTGTTCAAGAAACTTGAGGCGCTCAGCCGGGAACTTGCGATAGTCTTTGGTTTTGTTGAGGAGGGAGAAGATGGCCTGATCTACAACTCTTCGGCATTCCTTTCAAAGGGACAAACACTCCACATTCACAGAAAGGTCTTTCTGCCCACTTACGGCATGTTCGAAGAAGGAAAGTTCTTTGCTCAAGGGAAAAACTTTCACACATTTTCTACACCCTTTGGTAAAGCCGGGATGATGATCTGCTACGATTTTCTCCATTATGGGGCCAGTTATCTGCTCTTTGCCGGCGGATCGGGAATGAACATCATCACCAGCGCCGCACCCGGACGGGGAGTCACTGATGATCCGGCATTCGCCACAAGCTCTATGTGGGAGCTTATGGGAAAGACCATTTCCCGTTTTTCTTCGACTTTTGTTTTCTACTGCAATCGAGTCGGTTTGGAGGACGGAAAAGTCTTTGCCGGCGGATCGTTCATCTACAATCCGGCCGGAAACCTAATCGCCCTGGCTCCTTACGTGGATGAGGACTTCCTTGTAGCTGATATTGATCCGGGTGAGATAAAGGCCCTGCGCAAGAAATGGCTCTATAAGAGGGATGACAAACCGGAGATCATTCTTGAAGCCTTAAAAAGAATTGTTAAAAATTATGAAGATTAACGCCTCCTTTGTGGAGAAAATACTGACGAAGTTTATCAAGGAGGAGCTCTCTAAGTTTCATTACAAAAAGGGAATTATTGGAATTTCTGGTGGACTGGATTCTGCAGTCACTTCGTTTCTCGCCGTCAAAGCACTCGGTGCCAATAATGTTATCGGCATAGTTTTACCCTACGGCAAATTGTCCCGTTCATGCGAAAAGGATGCCCGGGATATTGTCGATACACTCAAAATCCGGTCAAAAAGAATTGACATATCTCCAATGGTGGATGCCTACTTTAAACATAATCCCTCATCCGACCGGCGGCAAAAGGGAAACAAAATGGCCCGGGAACGCATGTCTATCCTCTACGATTTTTCGGAGAGAGAACACGCACTTATTTTAGGGACAAGCAATAAAACAGAACTCCTCCTGGGTTATGGGACAATCCACGGAGATATGGCCAGTGCTATCAACCCTCTTGGTGACCTGTACAAAACCCAAATCCGTCAGTTGGCCGAATATCTGGGCGTGCCGGAACATATCAGAAAAAAGGTGCCGACCGCAGGACTGTGGGAAGGACAGACGGATGAGGATGAACTGGGCCTAACTTATGAAGAGATCGATCAAATCCTTTTTTTACTGGTCGATAAGAGAATGACCCGAAAAAAGGTTATTGACTCGGGATTTACAAAAGAAAAAGTGGACAAGATCATCCGACTCATTAAGGGATCAGAATTTAAGAGAAAACTCCCCCCTATCCCAAAGATCTCTGAACGTACCATTGGCCACGATTTCCTCTTCCCTTATGATTGGGATAGATAACCATGCCCACGGATCACGGGGACACTTCCAGCTTCGGCAAACTGTACATCGTCGGTACCCCCATAGGCAACCTCGAAGATTTAACCATCAGGGCTCTCAAAATCCTTAAAGATGTTCATGTTATCGCATGTGAAGACACACGCCATACCAGAAAACTCCTGACCAGATACGAAATCAAAAAGAAACTTATCAGCTATTTCCACCCGAAAGAGGCACAAAAAATACCTCAGATCATTGGCCTTCTCAAAGAAGGAAATGACGTAGCTCTGGTTTCGGATGCGGGTACTCCAGGAATTTCAGATCCCGGATTTCCCCTCATCAGAGAAGCCATTAATAAGGGGATCGGGGTCCATGTCATCCCCGGAGTTTCCGCACTTACGGCCGCTCTTTCAGGAGCAGGTCTTCCGACGCACAGATTTCTGTTTTTGGGATTCGCTCCTCCCAAAGCAGCAGCTACACGAAAGTTACTCGACTCGCTTAAGGAAGAGGCCTCTACACTTGTTTTCTTCCTCCCACCAAGACGACTGCTGGCCTTTTTAAAGGAGATTCAAGAGTCCATGGGTGCCCGCCGGGTCGTTGTAGCGCGCGAAATGACCAAAATCTATGAGGAGTTTCTCCGGGGTACTCCCGAAGAGCTGAAAAATCAAATTGGGGAGAAAACTCTGAAAGGGGAAGCTACAGTACTCATTCAGGGATTAACAAAGAAAAAAATTTCATTTTAAAGCTGGTCGGAACCCTTACGTGTTCTGCCTCCATCACATACGAATGTGGATGAACACGGAGAGATACGACGTCCATCCGATTCAACTGTAGGTTTTATCCATTTAAGTCTTTTTTTTATACCGGAAAATCATAAATTAAAGAATATTATTGAATATA
>JAZFSR010000077.1:0-2218 GCA_036446295.1 Candidatus Aminicenantaceae bacterium | reverse complement strand
AAAAAGAGCAAAACTCAAGATGCTAGAGGGGAAAAAGAAACAATCCCAGAAAAAAGAAGCACGGAGATTCCGTCCTAAATTGGATGATTTAGAGGAATAATAAGCGTGTTTAAGATTAACTTGCCAGTCTCAGGATGACCTGGAGGAGCAGGTTTGCTCCTTTTTCCAAATCCTCCCATTTTATCATCTCCTGCGCCGAGTGGCTTATCCCATCCATACAGGGAATGAATATCATTCCAGGCTCGGCAACGCTTGCTAAAATCTGAGCGTCGTGTCCTGCGCCGCTGGGAAGTGTCATGAACGAGTACCCCAGCTTCTCGGATTCTTCCTTCATTATATCTATTATCCGAGAAGGAATGCTTATCGGATCTGTCTTATCCACAATCTTTGAAGCGAAGTTTAGTCCTCGCGTCGAGGCAATATCCTGAGCAAGAGCTGAGAATGATTTTTCAAGTTCCTCGAGTGTTTCCTTTGATGTGCTCCTGAAATCAAGCGAAAAATCAACTTGGCCAGGGACAACACTGAAAGCTCCGGGTCTCACATTGACTCTGCCTATTGTCACCATGCTTCCGTAGTGTTTTGTTGCCACATGCTGGGTACTCTTGAGGGCAAAGTCTGCTAAGCCTAGGAAAGCATCATGACGAAGCTCAAGGGGGGTGGTCCCCGAATGGCTTGCTTCTCCTAAAAAAGAACACGATTTGTGACGCTTCCCTGCAATGTGGTCCACAATTCCTATGGACTTGTTTTCTGTCTCGAGCACAACGCCCTGTTCGATATGGATTTCAAGAAAAGCTTCTATATCCGGCCTCTGCTTGTGAGCCTCCATGATGCTTTCGATGGAAAATTCAGTGCCTTTTAAAATTTCTGGAAGAGTAGTACCGAATTGGGTAAGGTCTTTTTCTAAAATATCTTGATTTAGCTGTCCTGTGAACGCGCGGCTACCCAGGAAATCACCCACAAGATTTCCTTCCTCATCCGTGAAAGAAGCAACCTCCAAAGGTTTCGAAAGGCTCAAACCTTCCTCTTTGATTCTTCTCAAGCATTCAAGAGCTGACAGAACTCCGACCGGACCGTCAAATTTTCCGCCGTTAATTACAGAATCTATATGGGAGCCGGCCATTATTGTTTTTCCTTTCCCTTCCAGGCGGCCGAATATGTTGCCTGCTCCGTCCTGGCGAAAGGAAATTCCAGCGCTTTTTATCTTCTCTTTGAGCCAGGCCTGTGCTTCAAGATCAGCCTTGCTGAAAGAGGGCCGTGTTATTCCGCCATTCGGGTCACTGCCGATTTCGGAAAGAGATTCAATATCGCTTTTCAATCGATCAAGGTTTATTCTGATGTCCATGTCGACCTATCTCAGTATTTTTGGATGAGGGCTATCATTTCTTTAACAGCCTTCTCTATTCCTACCATAGCGGATCGAGCCACGATGGAGAAGCCGATGCTGAGTTCTTTAATTTCAGGGATAGCAGCAACAGGGAGGACATTTTTATAATCCAGTCCATGGCCAGCGTGAATTTCAAGGCCCAATTCATGGCCGCGTTCAGCTGCCTTTTTAATCTCAGCAAGAGCTTCCTGTCGTTCCTTTCCTGGTTTTAAATCTGCGTATTTTCCAGTATTAAGTTCGATGAGAGTTACTTCAACCTTGTGACAGACTTCGATTTGCTTAAGATCAGGATCGACAAAAATACTGACTTTTATCCCTGCCTTTTTTATGTCCCAGATAAAAGGAGTCAGATGCTTCTCGTTCGACAGAACATCCAGCCCCCCTTCTGTAGTCAATTCCTCTTCACGCTCGGGTACCAAAGAGACGATATCCGGTTTTATCGAGAAAGCAATTTTTTTCATTTCTTCTGTTGCAGCCATCTCTAAGTTGAGCTTGGTTTTGACAACTTCTCTTAGCACCTTTAAGTCCCTTTCTTTGATGTGGCGTCTGTCTCCTCTTAAGTGACAAACAATGCCATCTGCCCCTGCCTGCTCTGCTAAGAGAGCCGCCAGAATGGGTTCTGGCTCATGACTGCGCCGAGCTTCTCTTATTGTCGCAAAATGATCCACGTTAACAGCAAGTCTCATTTTCTCCTCCCGTTACATTTAATATAAACGCAATATATATTTTTTGCAATGTCATTGCCACGCTATGCTCGCAACAGCGCTTCGCTCCTCGCGATGATACTGGAATAATTGCGTTTGTATTAGTGAGAATTAAATAATGAATAATAAA
>JAZFSR010000076.1:0-3781 GCA_036446295.1 Candidatus Aminicenantaceae bacterium | reverse complement strand
GCCACGAATTCCTCATCTCTGGATACAAACATTTTGGCGGCTGTAACAAAAAGACCGGATAAAGTTGTCTGGATGCACTACTTCTATCTTCCGCATAAGAATAGAGCCGGTGAATATGCCGGGACGGATACGGCATCTCCGGAAAGTATTGCCCAAGCCGCCAAATACATGAAACTGGCCGGGAAAGTGGCGACACCTATTCTCAACAGCCGGAAGGGCGGTGCCGCCGATGTCATTTTTGTCTCACTGCTCCTGGAGGCGGCCCGTATGGTCGAGGAGGGATTCGATATTCCCAGTATTGAGGCCGCCGGACGAAAAGCTTACAGCATGCCCGTGGGTTTTCTTGGATTGATGGATGCAACCGGAATTCCCCTCGGCATCAAAACCATGTATATCTTTTCCGATTCCTCAAATGCCAAAGATCCCCTGTTTGAAGTGTACGGAAATTTCTTCACTCCTCCAAACAGCTATAAAGACATACTGGAGCGATACGAAGAGGCAGAGGACAAATCTGCGGTCAAGTGGGTTTCATATGAGGATTCTCAGAAGGAATCCGGAGATCACCAAAAGATCGACATGTTAAAAAACAGGTTGTTAGCCGTTGGGTTTATGACGGCTGTAGAGTGTGTGGATTCCGGCGTGATTGACATTGGCGAGGTGGACAAGCTCTGCCAGAATGCTTTTCTCTGGAGAGAAGGTCCTTTTAAAATCATGAACAAGATGGGATTGGGCGAAGTGATGCGGATTGTTATTGAACGGATGGAGAAGTCCCGTAAAAACGAAATCAACTTTCCCATCCCTCAGCTCCTGGTCAAACAAGCCCGGGACAATACCCCCTGGCCTCTAAAAGAAAGTCCGATTGTGGTGTCATCTGAACACAATGGTCAAGCCGTCCGCATCATGATTTCAAATCCTCGAGCGGCCAATGCTCTAGACAGCAGGGTGTTTGATGAATGTCGATCCGCATTCCAAAAGGCCAATGCCGATGAGGAAGTTCAGGTTATTATCTTTGATTCGGCCCCGATTAAAACTTTTATAGCGGGTGCCAATGTTCCGGATTTTATCAGCAATATAAAGGCCGGCCGCATCCAAAAAATTCTGGATGAAACGTCCCATTGGCAGGACATTCTTTTCAATGAGATGACAGGTGGAGGAAAACCTAAAGTAGCGATTGTAGATGGAGCGACCTTTGGAGGCGGGGTGGAAGTGGCTTTGGCTTTTGCCCAGGATCCCGATTCTTTAGTGATTGCCACTGAGCGGACATCGTTCACTTTTCCCGAAACCCGGTTGGGGATTTATCCCGGGCTGAGGGGCACTTTGACTCTTCCTCAGGTTATTTATCAAAAAACAAAAGATCCGGAAATGGCCGTGGCTCTCAGCCGGTATTATATCCTGGCCGGAGGAACGGTAACACGGTCGCCTCGGATTCTGAAACATCTGGGTATGGCCGATCTTCTTGTCCCTGCCTGCCGAAGGGACACGGTGGCGGATATCCTTGTTCGAGCCATTATAGACAACCAGGGAAAACAGCTGACCAGAGAACAGATCGATGCTCTCGATATCGAAGAACTCCCCTCAGAATTGACCTTTGCCGAAAAAGAGGAACTCCGCACAATGAAAGACCTTTTTTTAAAAAGCGATCTTATTCCCACGCTCTATGCCTATGGGCGTGGACATGCGGAAGTCTTTTTCTCTCATGAAACCAAAGTTGAAGCCCAGAGGATTTCCAGGCGAGTGGCCAACAATTCCTTTTTTGCCGTGGTTGTCTCCGACCGGCTGATCAGTAAGGGATTCGAGGATTTGTTGAAGGGCATTTCCCAGGAAAAACGTGCGCAGTGGGAACTGGAAAATTACCTGCGGAGCACATTCGAACATCCGGATGCCCTGGAAGGCCTTACCGCACTTGTAGAGAGAAGATTTCCCGATTTCAACAGACTCTATCCATTTTGACACGGGGAAAGATGAGGATGGGGTGGCCTTTCCGGATTCAAAAGGAATATAATAAAAAAGAGGATTATTAGGATTCAAGGATTAGAGTTCATTAACTAATCAGGAGAAGAACTAAAAAAGATTTAATTATTATAAAAATATTTATGGAGGATTTATATGGATTTAGAAAATAAAGTGGCCCTTGTAACAGGTGGAAGCATGGGAATCGGGACGTCTATATCCCTGGATTTGGCAAAAAACGGAGCCGATGTGGCTTTGACCTTCAGGAAACATGGGGATGAAGCCAAAGCGATTGCCGCACAGATTCAAAATATGGGGCGGAAGGCCGAAGCGTTCCAGGTCGATGTCTCAAATTTTGATGAGGCGCAGAAGCTTGTCACAAAGATCGTTCAAGAGTTCGGCCATGTGGATATCCTGGTGAACAATGCCGGAATGAACTGGGATGGAGTCGTATGGAAGATGACCGAAGAGCAGTGGGATAAGGTTATCGATGTGGACCTTAAAGGAACTTTTAATTTTATCCGTGCCGTCGCCCCACTGTTCCGTGAGCAGAAATCCGGGAAAATCATAAATATCACATCCATAAACGGACTTCGTGGGAAATTCGGACAGGCCAACTATTCGGCGGCCAAGGCCGGTACTATAGGCTTGACAAAGACAGTAGCCAAAGAATTGGGCCGTTCCAATGTCAATGTCAATACCATAGCTCCGGGGATGATTCTTACCGATATGTTTAAAGACCTGCCGGAAGAATTCAAACAGAAAGCCGCGGATGAAACCGTATTCAATCGTTTAGGGGAGCCCGGAGATGTGGCCGATCTCGTCACGTTTTTGGCCTCGGATAAATCCAAGCACATCACCGGAGAAGTCATCAAAGTCGACGGTGGACAGTATATTTAGGAGAAAGATATGAACTCAAATGATGTTGTTGTCATCAGCGGTGCCCGGACGCCCATGGGCAAGTTCGGAGGCACTCTCAAAGATATCCCTTCGTTTGACCTGGGAGGATTCGCCGTAGCCGAAACCCTGAAGCGGGCCAATCTTGAAGGGGAAGCCATGGATGATGTGATCCTTGGCAGCTGTCGTCAGGCCGGTAACGGGCCCAATCCGTCCCGGTCGGCTGCGCTGCGGGGAGGCATTCCCATCACAGTCCCGACGATTACCCTGAATATGGCCTGTCCATCCGGGATGAGGGCGCTGGCTATGGCGTCCCAGTCCATCAGATTGGGCGAAGCAGAAACGGTAATGGTTGGCGGTTTTGACAGCATGAGTACGATTCCCTATCTGCTGAAAGACGCCCGTTGGCAGGGATTCAAGATGGGGAACAAAACTCTTCTTGATGGATGGAGTGATTCCATCGATCCCATCTATGATATGGGCATGGGACAGACAGCGGAAAATCAAGTGGAGAAATATAATCTAAACAGGGAAGATATGGATGAGTTTGCTTATTCTAGTCATCAAAAAGCAGCCAAGGCGCAGGAGGAAGGATGGTTTGATGAGGAGATCGTTTCCGTTGAAGTTCCGCAGAGAAAGGCCGATCCCCTTGTCTTTTCAAAAGATGAAACAATCCGGAAAGGAACCACCTTGGAAAAACTCGGGAAGCTTCCTGCCGTTTTTAAAAAAGATGGAAAAATTACAGCCGGAAATGCCTGTGGAATGGCAGATGGAGCGGTCGCTTTGATTGTAACTACGCGAGCAAAAGCGGAGGAACTTGGTGCTGCCCCTCTTTTTTCTATTGTCTCCTACTCTCAGGTGGCTGTTGAGCCCACCATAATGGGTGACGGACCTGGCATATCCATCCCGGCCGCCTTGAAAAAAGCCGGCAAAA
>JAZFSR010000075.1:0-2002 GCA_036446295.1 Candidatus Aminicenantaceae bacterium | reverse complement strand
GCACCGCATTATTCCTTTGTTTTTTTTGCTGCCGGAAGCCCAAAGAGGAGCTCAATTTTATCCTTATCACTCTGGATACACAGAGGGCCGATTACATCAGTGCCTACAGTCCCCAAAATGCATCCACTCCAAATATCGATTCTTTAGCTCAATTGGGAACTCGATATGAAAATTGTTTCAGCCTCATTCCCATCACCCTCCCCTCTCATGCATCCCTCTTTTTCTCTGAGCCTCCCCATGAAATAAAGAACTACAACAATGGACAAATCATTTCAGAAAGGAAAAGACACCCTTCTTTTCCAGCACTGTTCCAGAAAAATGGCTACCACACGTCCGCGTTCATCTCTCTTGGTGTGCTCAAATCTCAGTTTGGGCTTTCTGCGGGTTTTGACGTATACCAGGATAAATTTCCCGAAAAAAGATGGTATCTGACAGCGGAAGAAGTCAACAGAAAGGTTTTCGATTGGCTGGACAGCAAAGAGGAGGGTAAATTTTTCATGTGGGTGCACTATTCGGATCCCCATGATCCCTATTATCCTCCAGGAATGCCCGCAGAGCTGACTATTTATCTCAATGACGAAGCGGTGGGGACATACAACCTGGGAAAATTCGAAATAAATGAACTCGAACTCCATCTTAAATCTGGAAAAAATGTGGTCAGGTTCGATATTGTCAATGACTATATGGAGGACCAGGATGGATTCCTAGCCAGGCTCGATACGCTAGATTTTTCGGTGCCTCCAGAGGATACAAATATAGACATCGATCTGTTTTGGGGTTGGTTCATCCTTCAGGAAAAAAGAACCCATTTCTTCAAAAAAAACGCGATGATTACCATCACTAATCTTTCCGAACCGCGTCAGATAACCATGACATTTCGTGGAAAACCTAATCCTCCCTCGATAGAGAGAATAAAAGAACTGTATAAGGCTGAAGTCGAATACATGGATGCGGAGATCGGCAAACTTCTTTCAAAATTAAAAGATCTCGACCTTATGGATAAAACCCATATTCTGGTTGTTGGGGACCATGGCGAAGGCCTGGGCGAATACACGAATTATTTCGGAGATGCTCATGTCGGCCACATTCATTTTCTTCAGAATGTCTACACACATGTTCCTCTTATTATCTATAATCCTCTTCATTTAAAAAAGGAGAGTGTCATCCAAGAATATATCACCCTTCTCGATATCGCCCCCACTGTCATGGATACTATGAAATTTAAAAAAATACCCGATTATCGGGGAAGAAATCTCAACAAACTAAAAAAGAAATCCCGGTACTCCATTTTCGAAGAAACATATAAACCCGAAGCGGTCAAAGACAAATTTGCCATTATTGAATATCCCTGGCATCTGATTTTTACTCCGGAAGACCAGCAGTATGAACTCTATGACCTCCAGAATGATTTCGATGAAAAGACAAATATTTATTCGGAGAAAACTCAGGTTGGTGAAATTTTTGAACTCAAGAAAAAATTGGATGAATTCTCTAGAAATATATTGCGCAGCAAAGAAGAAATAAAGATCGGCAAAGATGTGGAAGAGATGCTCAAGGCTTTAGGCTACATTAAATAAGAATGGATTGGACTGTATCGCCTATGGCCGTACTTTGTGGAATATTGGTATAGGGATGGTTGATCGCTGACCGGATATAATCGATTTTCACCGAGCTCTTCGTGATTGTTAGCTTTGTGTAACCCGAAGGCCCCCAAAAGTCCGCTTGTTTGGCACTCCCCCAGTACTGACCGTATTTACCATAGAACCTCTTCCAATAATCTCCTTTATACCAATGCAGCTCTCCTAAATGTTTTGGGGTTCCTACACAGAGACCATACATCTTTCTTCCTGCCCTCTGTGTGTCGATCTCTTTGGCCGTAAAGATGTGATCGTGACCGTAAACATTGAGATCGACTCCATTGTCTCCCATAAGCTTTGTCAGTGCGACCTGTTCCACAAGATTGGGATCTTTGACAAAATCCCTATAGTCATCGGCATTAAAC
>JAZFSR010000074.1:0-3125 GCA_036446295.1 Candidatus Aminicenantaceae bacterium | reverse complement strand
GATGAGCCCGACGTTGTTGATTTCGAATAGTATCTCAAAATTTGTATCGCGCCTGAAAAACAGCCTCTCTGATTCTGCATAGAGGACATATTTGCGTCCACCAGTGTCCTGGACAGTCAGCCGTTCATTTTGTTTTTTTATCGTAAGCACATAATCCGGGCGGATCTGATACAGACCTTCATAAGATTCAAGAATTTTCAGATCGAGTTCGACACTTGCCCTTTCGGCTTTCTTTTTTGCGGGCTTTTTTTCTTTGATTTTTTTTGCCAGATAAATATCGGCCACCTGCATAGCCAGGCGGTTTGTGCTGATGGCGGAGAGGTTGGAGAGCACGATCACGGCAAAATCCTCTTCGGGAAATCGCACGACCTGGCTTCTAAATCCTGCATCCGAGCCGCCGTGGCCAACTGTTTTGAGTCCTTTGTATTCGCCAATTGACAGTCCGAACGCATAATTGATTTCCTTGCCGCTGTTCAGTCTCCCTTGTTCGTGCATCTGTGCCATAACCGCATCATTGGCGATGACTTTACTTTCGAAATTCATCACCCATTTGGCCAAGTCCTCGACTGTCGTAAAGAGGCTTGTGGCCCCAACGTTGGCATAACTCAACACCCTTTTTCTAAATCCTTCTCCCTGAGGAGAATAGGAATAAGCTCTGTTTTTTACGATTTTTTCATGATCGTCATGAAAATGTGTGTTGGTCATATCCAGAGGATCAAAAATGTTTTCTTGTGTCCAGTCAGGGAAGGTTTTTTTCGTGATCCTCCCGACGATTTCGGCCAGAAGTGTAAAACCTGTGTTGCAGTAAAGGTATTCCTCTCCGGGATCAAAATTGAGATCTTTCTGACGCTTGACCATTTTGAGAATGTGATTTTTTGTGATCACATCATCCAGCCGCCATCCGGCCATAGCCAGAAGTTCCCACTGATCCCGCAGACCCGAGATATGGTGGAGTAGGTGACGGATCGTTATGGTTTTCCCGAAATCGGGGATTTCAGGAAGGTTGAGGCGGATATCATCATCCAGAGAAAGTTTTCCCGATTCGGCCAGAATGGTTACGGCAAAAGCCGTAAATTGTTTTGAAACAGAGGCCACGTGGAAGACAGTTTTTGGCGTAATAGGGATATCATATTCTAAATTTGCCGAACCGTATCCTTGTGTGTAAACGACCTTCTTTCCTTTGACGATTGCAATTGCTGCGCCGGGTGAATCGGATTTATCCCAAGTTTCAAAAATTTTGTCGACTTTGGTTTGTGTTTTACTTTTTTCGGTAGGAGAGATGGTTTTTTTCAGATAAAAAGAAAGAAAGACGACCGAGATGATAAGCAGCAGAATGAAAATAGAACTGCGTTTCATTTTAATAGGTGATCCAGTCAATGGCTTTAAGAAAATCGAGGTACTTGAGGAGGTTGTCGAAATTCAAGTCTTTTCCCGATTCGGCCATCACGCAGCTCCGGATTTTTGTCACCGACCGGCGGCCGTTGATGTAGTTAAGTATGGATCTCTGCTGTCTGCGGTCTACCTTGAGCTCTTTGTTGAAGCCGGGATTGTCTTTCATGAATTCACTGTATTCCTCTGTCTGGTTGGGATTGAATTTTTGGCCTTTTACACCTGGAAGAAGTGTTGGAATCATCTTAATGTATGATTTTTCCAATTTGGTGATTTGATGTTCCTTAGGGATTTTGGTGCCCAGTTTCTGAGCTTGGAAGCGGCTGTATTCCATCAGTTGATTTTTCAGTGCCGTTTCGTACTGCTTCCACTGCTGGAGATGTCTGTTGACAAGATGCTTGGCCTTTTCGGACCCGGTGAAGATGTCTTCTGTCGTTTGGACGGCCTCCATTTCGCGGCTGCAGGCAAAGCTGATGAGATTAAGGGCTTTTAGAGTTGAATCCTGGAGAGTTTTGGCTTCCGCATGATTGATGAGTTTCATGGCTTGAGAGAGTTCCTGTCTTGCGACACGTTCGTACCCGAAATCTGAGACTTCATCGAGAAGGATGTCTAAAACCTCGTCCGTGCAGTTAGCGGTGGCCCAGGCCATAGCGGCTCCGATAAAGGCCATTCTCTTGAGTTGGGTGGGATCGGATTTATCGGGAGTGTCAGTGTCAGCATGATACCACTGGTCAGGCCAGGCACAGAAACCGATCCCCGGTACGGCCACGGAGGGATTGTTGAAGCAGATATGGTCAGTCCCGCCTGAAGGGCTTTGGAGGTCATACCGGAAGGCGTCTCGTGATCCGTTTTTCTCCCATATGGGGAACGGAAAGATCTGTCCGTACCGGCTTCGCGGAGAGTTGGGGAGGTACACAATATCGTTCATGCGCCAGACATAATTGCATATTGATTCGCTCAGCCCGTCCAAGTAGCTCGGAAGATGGTTAGTGCTTTCACTCATTGTCAGAATGGCGTTATTTTTTCGCAAACCTTCACCCACCATATCCATATTGATGTTCGAGCTGATTTTTTCCGTAAATCCGGGATGCTGCGCAAAATGCTCGTATGTGCCCGATATCTCATTGGGCCAGAGAAAATAGATCGTTCTTCGCGGTTTGGGAAGGGTGCCGTTTTCGATGAGCTTAGTCAAGGTTCTTAAAATTTCCAGCTGCACTACACATCCACTCATATTGTCGTTGGCCCCTCGTTTGGTGTATCCCTCATAAAGGTGGCCGGAAAATATGATCCCCTTTTTGTCGGGTTCAGTTCCAGGAATCCAGGCAAAGACGTTCTCGAATTTATCCGGAAATTTTTCGATCCGAGTTTTTCCGCGGACGCTGATTTTTCTTCCCTTTTCCACGTCTTCTAAAAGTTGTGTCCACTGTCGCCAGGAGATCGTGAATCCGAATTTCAAGTTGTTCATTCCTGAATATGATCCCCCTGAATAGATGACCTGGTCGGGATCAAAATAGCGGTCCTGGGCTCGAAAGGAAATGACACCTTTGACTCCTGCTGCATCCAGGGCTTTGGCGAGACCTCCTCTTGCATGGGACCACATCAAGGCGATCTTGCCCTCGTATTGTTCCTGGATCCCGGCTTCCTCGAGTGCCTTAATCTCGCTTCCTTGGAGAGGTGGAATATAGATAAGATCTCCTGTGATATCCACGGATGAAGATCCAGAGGCCACAAGGGCT
>JAZFSR010000073.1:0-3743 GCA_036446295.1 Candidatus Aminicenantaceae bacterium | reverse complement strand
AGGCTTTAAAGCCGGTTTCGGCATCCTGCACAATCTGTTCTTGAATGGAGCCTTCCTTCCACAGTCTCTGACTCCGTTCAAAATCTCTCTTGGCTTTCTCCCACTGCGCCTGGCTTTGATCACGAACGGTTTTGTAATCCTGCTGCTCCAGTTGGGCTAAAAGCTGTCCTTTTTTTACCGAATCACCCTCATCAAAATAAAACCGCTCAATTTTTCCAGGAATATTAAAACTCAAATTCACCTGTTTTTGAGGTTTCACTTCACCGGAAAACCTCCCGGTCAGCGCAAAATCTTGTTTTGCGTAATCCATAGTTCTGACACGGATCCTGTTGAGTGTCTCTTCGGTCGTATCTTCGGCCGGCCCATGGCAGGAAAAAAAAGAAACAACAACCAGAAGCAAAAAACAGAACCAAACCACAGGCTTCCTCATGTCACTTTGACTCTTTATTTTCTTTCACCATGTATTTTTCAAACCAGGCCATAAGATAGAGCTGCCCCAGCATCCGGTGTGAAGGACGTCTCCATCCATGGAATTCATCAGGCATACGAACGAGAAGTGTGTCCTTCTTGAGCATCTTGAGAGCACGGTAGTACTCCTCACTCTGAGTCATCGGAGTGCGCAAATCCGCCTCTCCGGTCATGACCATGGTGGGAGTTGTGACATTGGCCACATAGTGAAGAGGTGAACGCACTGCATATTCCATGGGATCCTCCCACGGGAATTTTTCGAACTGCCTGTACCAGCTGGCTCCGTCCGTTGTTCCCACAAATGAGTGCCAGTTGATCACAGGCCTCATGGAAACAGCCGCACAGAAGCGATCGGTGTGTCCGACAATCCACGCCGTCAGCACACCACCTCCACTTCCGCCGCAGACGAAGAGGTTGCGAGTATCGATAAAGCCTTTGGCGATGGCCGCATCCACGGCCGCCATCAAATCATCATAATCTTTTCCCGGATAGGAATACTGGATCCCGTTGACAAAATCCTGCCCGTATCCTGTGCTTCCTCTTGGATTCATGAACAGGACAGCATAACCTTTAGCCGCAAAATTTTGCCAGGCCCAGTTGAAGCGAACGGTGTACATTGACCAGGGACCCCCATGAATCCAGAGAAGCATGGGATATTTTTTTCCGGGTTCAAATTCCGACGGTTTGAGGAGCCATCCTTGGAGATCCAAGCCATCCGGCGACTTAAACCACATCTCCTCCACTTCACCAAGCTTAACATCTCCAAGAATATCCGTATTGACATCCACGAGTGTTTTGATTTCCGTGGGTCTGTTCAGGTTGAGAGTGACAAGAGTTCCCGGATTGTAATAGTCAGACAGAGTGGCGGCCACCTGATTGTTTTTCGCCAGGGAAAGACCGGATAAATAGTGATTCCCTTCTGTGATCGCCTTGATGTTTCCACTCCTGGATACAAAATAGTAATTCGCCACCCCTTTTTCCCTCATAAGGTAGTACACACCCGAGCTGTCATTGGCCCATGTGACGGAGGACGGAGAATTAGGCAAATCTCCAGCCAGGAGACGTTTTTTTCCACCACCGGCATCCATGAGGTACAGACTGGACAGATGGCTGGTGTAGTTTTTATCATCATTGCCGGTATAGGCCATCCACTTTCCGTCAGGCGAAACACGCATCCCCCGGTCCGGACCTTTTCGGTCGGTGAGAGCTTTAATTTCTAATGAATCGAGGGAGATAGAATAGATTTCGGAATCGCCCCTCAAGTATTCGGCTTCGGGTTTCCGGATGGCGCTGAAGTAGATTGTTTTCCCATCTGCAGACCACTGCGGATCGCTGTGGGAGTAATCTCCGGAGGTCAGCTTGCGGGGTGTCCCTCCCAACTCGGCATCGAGGGTGTAAATATATGAGTACCCTTTGGGAACCGGTCCCCGTCCATCTCTCTGCCAGGACAGTCTATCGATAACAATTCCCGGCGAGGCCCATTTCGCCCCTTTGGGTCTTTTGGGAAGTTTAACAGGAAGGATGGGAGTATTGTCCTGGATAAACATGGTAAAGGCCAACGTCTGTCCATCGGGCGACCACCTCAAACTACCGGGTGATGTCTGAAGATGTGTGAGCTGAGCCACTTCCCTCGTGTCCATCCACATAATGTGAAGCTGGGTTGTTCCGTCTCTATCCGAGAGGAAAGCCAGTTTTTTCCCATCCGGGGACCAGACCGGCGAGGAATCTCTCCAATCGCCGTGAGTGAGTTCACGAACCCTCTGCCCGGCCACATCCACCATCCACAGATTGCTCCGTGTCCGGTCGTTGACCTTATCGACCCAACCGCGTGTGAACAAGATCAGCTTTCCATCCGGAGAAATATTTGGACTCCCAACGGATTCCATCTCCATATACGTCTCCATGTCCAGAAGCTTGTAGTCCTTTTCTCCGGCAAATGCCGAATTAAATCCGGTTAAACACAGGATTAATGTGACAACTAAAAAAGAAAGGCCTATTTTTCTCACCGATTCCTCCTTTTTTTATTCTCCAATAAATGTGATTCCTCCTATATAACACAGGGAAAATTTGCTGTCAAAATTTTGACAGCCGTTTTGTCCTGTGCTATAAGTTCCAGTTTAGAGGCAAAAAAAATATTTGATTTAACTGCCGCATTTTTAGCCTGAACAGGAGGGAATTATGTCTAGAATTATTAAATGTTTAGTGTCTATTTTGCTCTTTTTTATCGTTATCCACATGCCATTGTTCTCCGAAAATTTGGTGACCACACCCAAAGAGTTTTTTGGTGCAAACATTGGAGACGACTACTATTTAGCCAACTACAAGCAGATGACCGAATACTGGAAAAAGCTGGAACAGGAATCCGACAGGATCAAGATTGTCGAAATCGGAAAAACCGCCGAAGGCCGCACTATGTTGATGGCCATCATCACATCCCCTGAAAACCACAAGAATCTCGACCGTTATAAGACCATCGCACGACGTATGGCTCTCGCTGAGGGGCTGACTCAGGAAGAAGCGCGAACCCTGGCTGCCGAAGGCCGCTCTGTGGTCTGGATTGACGGGGGCCTTCACAGCAGCGAAGTAGTGGGAACCCAACAGATTATAGAAATGGTTTTTCAGATGGCCAATCTGAACGACACTGAAACGCTGAGGATCCTGGACAAAGTCATTCTTTTGGCTGTCTGTACAAATCCTGACGGAATGGATTTGGTATCAAACTGGTACATGAGGGAAGAGGATCCCAAGAAACGCTCAACACGAGGGCTTCCAAGACTCTACCAAAAATACACCGGTCATGACAACAATCGGGATTTTTATATGTCCACTCAGCCTGAGACTGTGGCCGTCAATCATGTTCTCTACAGGGAATGGTTTCCCCAGATCGTGTACAACCATCATCAGTCCGGGCCAGCAGGAACGGTCCTCTTTGCCGCTCCCTTCCGTGATCCTTTCAACTACACCTATGATCCGCTGATCCCTCTTGGTATTGAACTCGTCGGCACAGCCATGCACAGCCGTTTTGCGGTCGAAGGAAAGCCTGGTGCCACAATGAGATCGGGAGCCAGATATTCCACATGGTGGAACGGGGGATTGAGAACTACTCCGTACTTCCACAACATGATAGGGATTCTCACAGAGATAATTGGCAATCCCACACCCTCGCAAATTCCTTTTATCCCCCAAAGGCTCCTGGCAAAAAATGATTATGCCTATCCTATAACTCCACAGGAATGGCATTTTCGCCGGTCCATAGATTACTCCATAACCGCCAA
>JAZFSR010000072.1:0-6314 GCA_036446295.1 Candidatus Aminicenantaceae bacterium | reverse complement strand
CTATACCTGGAATTCTAAAAAATTTATAAGAACCACAGGGATTCAATACAAACTCATTGACCATTATAACACTATTCGACTACTGTGTCACCGATATATCGGTGATTCATTCAACTTTTCTTTCACTCCATTTACTGGTATTGATTTCTATCTACGGCCAGTTTTTTCATTCTGCTCTGGAGAGTCGAAGGTTTCATGCCCAAGATATTTGCTGCGCCTTTATCTCCGTATATCGTTCCCTTAGTATGGCGAAGGATCTCAATGATGTAGTGTTTTTCAAATTCATCCATGGAGAGAAGTTTTGAACCTTGTTCCCCTTCAAGAGTCTTACTAAAATAAGCTCCGGGTATTTCAAAAACACCTTTTTTTGAGATGATCAACCCATGTTCGATCATGTTCTGTAATTCCCGGACATTTCCCGGCCAGGAATAGTCTAAAAAGATCTGCATGGTTTCCTTCGTGATTCGATCAATCTTTTTTCCCAGTTTTCTCCCGTAATGCTCAAGAAAATAAGCTGTCAATAGAGGGATATCTTCACGCCTTTCTCGGAGGGGAGGGACATCGACCGGAAAGACATTAAGACGGAAAAAAAGATCCTGTCTGAACTTTTTCTCCTGAACCAGAAAATTCAAGTCTCTGTTCGTCGCCGCCAGCAGCCGGACATCGATCTTGATAGTCTTTGAACTTCCCACTCGTTCAAATTCACCATCCTGTAGTGCCCTCAAGAGCATGGCCTGTGTTTCCAGAGGCAAATCCCCTATTTCGTCCAAAAAAATTGTGGCTTTGTCTGCATATTCAAACCTTCCAATTCTCTTTTGAATGGCCCCGGTAAATGCCCCCTTTTCATGTCCAAACAGCTCTGAAGCGATTAGACCCTCGGATAAAGCCGCACAATTTACCTTCACCAATATCCTGTCTTTACGAGAACTGAGTTCATGGATATAACGAGCGACCAGTTCCTTTCCTGTTCCTGTTTCGCCTTTTATCAGCACGGTCGTATCTGCAAAAGCCACCTGCTGGATGGCTTTTTTGACTCCCTGGATGGCCCGGCTTGTCCCGATCATTTCCTCGAATGGGTATTCGGATCTAAGCTCATCTTTTAAAACCTGTGTTTCCTGGTAATACCTGTTCTTCAATGATTCTGTTTTGGCCTTGTTCAACCTCTCCTCTTCAAGCCTCACGCTGTCCGTCACATCATGGAATGTTCCTCTATAACCAACCGTGTTCTTTTTCTCGTCAATAATGGATTTTAAGGACATTTCCAAATACATGGTTTGACGGCCAACATGAAATTGGAGCACACGGTTAACCACAGAACCGTCAGCATCAACTTCCTCAATGAAACTATCCCAAGCGCCCTTATCCAGATTCAGTTCATTCATTTTAACGGCATTTTCCTGCAGTTTTTTCGGGTTTGAAGATCCAAACAGACTGGCTCCTTTCTGATTGATCTGAAGGATAGTTCCCCTTGTGTCCAGCTCAATAATTCCAATTGAGGCAGAATCAAAAAGATCCATGACTTTTTTCTGAGATTCTTTCAAAGAGGAATACAGTTGTGAGTTGTGGATGGCAATGCCAATTTGAGCGCTCAACTTCTCAAACAACCTTACTTTTTCCAGTGGCAACAGGTCCTTCCTCTCATCAGAAAGGTAGAGTTCCGCGATGGTTTTGCCCCGGATCTTTATGGGTATAATGGCCACGGATTCATACCCGCAGTCCTGGCAGACATTCCTTAGAGTAAGGTCATTCAGCCGGTGTTGATATTTTTGAATGTCTGAATCGATATGACTCATGGAATTCGTGTAAAAAGAGCCAAATTCAGTAAAAAAGGGAAGGTTTTTATCAATGTCCCCCTTGGCGACATATCCGCACATACAATCCTTCAGTGTCACCCAGTGTTCGGAATCCATGAATTTTTTTTCCAATCCAAACTGGGAATAAATTGGGATATTGCCGGAAGAATCGATTATCCTGATCGCCAAATGCCGGCATTCCGTGACATTCGGAAGAATAGCCAGAATTTCATCCAGAGTGGTTTTCAAATCCGAAAGATGTGATATCTTTTCTGAAACTTGGCAGAGAACATCAAATTTTTCGAATGTTTCAAAAGAAGATTCCTCTCGGTGTTTTAATCCGGTTTTTTTCGACATATCTCCATCGGCTCCCTGCGGGCTCTATGTATGCTTTCCCCCATTTTTTATTCTTTCCAGATCAATAAGAGGCCGGATCAGATCCTCGCGTAAAACCGTATCTTCTCTCTGAACACCCGTCGAAACGATGGACACATTCGCACCAACAAGATCTTCTATGAAATGGACATAATCTTTGAATTCCTGTGGGAATGAATCAAAATCTTCATAGTTGTTAAGTGCCTTTTTCCAACCACGCACTTTTTTATATATTGGTTCAACTTCCGATAGAATCCAACTCTCGCATGGATATCCCTGCAGCCGTTGGTTCCCGTGCTTATAACCAACGCACACAGACAACTCTTCGAGACTATCCAGCACATCCGGCTTAGTCAAAGCAATATGTTTAATGCCGTTCAACCGGCAGGCATAGGCCACGGCAAAAGCATCAAACCACCCGCATCTTCTGGGACGTCCGGTTGTGGCGCCAAATTCATTGCCCTTTTCCTGAAGAAAGGCTCCAATGCCTCCATGTATTTCGGTTGGGAAAGGACCGCATCCAACCCGGGTTGTATAGGCTTTTGTTACGCCCAACACCACATCTATCTTGTCCGGGCTCACCCCTAAACCGGTACACACTCCTCCCACCGTAGAATTGGAGGATGTGACATAGGGATACGTTCCAAAGTCGACATCAAGCAGAGTCCCCTGGGCCCCTTCAAACAGAACGAACTTTCCCTTTGCAATGTGCTCATTGAGGATAAGGGACACATCTTTGATATATTTTTGAATCTGATCAGCATAATTTGAATAATCTTCAAATATTTTTCCCGGATCTAGAGGAGGCTCACCGTAAAAATCAAGAAAGATATTGTATTCCTCTACATTTGATCTGATCTTGTCTTTCAAAACACTCAGATTCAATAAATCTCCGACACGTATGCCTCTTCGCGCGACCCTGTCCGTATAGGCAGGCCCGATTCCACGGCATGTTGTGCCTATTTTATTATCCCCTCTGCGTTCTTCATTAAGGGCCTCGACAAGGCCGTGATAGGGAAGAATGAGATGGGCATTTTTGCTGATAGCAAGATTATCATTTATCTCGACCCCAAAATCCTTTAAATAAGAAAGTTCTTTCAAAAAAGCTTTTGGATCGATAACGACTCCATTCCCGATAAGACAGAGCTTATCACGATGGAGAATTCCGGAAGGGATGAGATGGAGAATGATTTTCTCTCCTCCGGAATAGACTGTGTGACCGGCATTATGTCCGCCCTGATACCTCGCCACGATGTCGAAAGGAGGGGTAAGAAGATCTATGATTTTTCCTTTTCCTTCATCCCCCCACTGCGTACCAAGAACAACCAAATTGACCATGTCTTTCCTCAAAATTCAGGATAGATGTTTCAAAAGAGTACAACGTCCGATGATTGAAAACGCATTCTACCAGAAGTCAAATATAGAAACAAGATTAAAAGCTTAATGCAGCCTGAAGTGTGAGTGTTCTTTTTCTCCTGCCTATGGATTCATCCTTGTCGATATCGTATTCGAGCTTTAGGAGCACGTTCATGGCGGGGATATAAACAATACCAAATGCCCAGCGGTTTTGATTAAAATGAATACCCTCTCCCTGAATATTTGGGGCCACAAATCCCCGGCCATGGAATGGATCAGAATAATTAAGCTTCTGGTAGGAGACAACGGGATGGATTTTTTTAAGAGATATTGAGGCCTGAATAAAATACCCTTCGATAGTCCCTTCAGAAAATTCCACAGGATTTCCTATCTCTCCTCGAGTATATTCTCCCAGCACTTTAAAACTGGCGGTATTCCATGTCAAATCCACACACTGAAGAACGGTTTTTCTCTCATTTGCTGCATCGACTTCTCCTCTATAATACGAGTAGGCCACCTCAAAGTTTTGAGTGAGAAACCAACCTAAACGTCCCCCGAATCCCTTGTTCACATTATTGTCAATAAACTGCTGTCCCTCATTCAAATCCACCCCTTCCGAAAGACCATTGCCCGCAAATAGTTCATACACAAATTTGCCGATCCGTCCTTCAATAACAAGGCCGATATCCCGCCAATTTAAAGGAAATGAATGGGCAATATTTAATGGAGTATGAATCAAAAATGTTTCATGCGGCCGGCCATGCTGGTTGTATTTTCCAAATGGCACCAGATAAAGGCCCATCTTCACTTGGAATGATTCCGAGGAGAAGAACTTGAGCCAAGCTTGTTCCGTTTCGATCTGCCCTCCATGCAAACTCAGTTCCGCTAAATACCCGATACCGGGAGTGAGGGAGCCGGAAAAAATGAGCCCTAACTGAATATTCTCAAAAGTGTTGTTTTTTTCGGCAGTCTTCAAATCCCTTGAATATTCAAAAGACAGGTACCCGTTGGTTTCTCCCTCGACACTTTGGAACGACACAAAAAGGACAAAGACAACGGTAAAAATTCTTATTTTCATATCAGCGTGATGATTCGCATATATTCTTTTCTTCCGTCGAACTGACTAAATTTTATTGAAAAAATCCTTGGTCACACCGCATTGAGGACAGGTCCAATCCTCAGGCAGGTCCTCGAAAGACGTACCCGGATTTATCCCATTATCCGGATCTCCTTTTTCGGGATCATAAATATAACCACAAGCTGAACATTCCCATTTTTCCATTGTTTCCTCCTTAGAAAATATGATGGGCTCTATCCATCTTCGAGGACATGCTTCTCATATTCCGTCTCCAGTTTTAACTTATGCTCTTTTTCTTGTTCAATAAAAAAGTCAAACATTTTTTTCAACTCAGCTGAATTTACAGCCGCCTTCATGCTCGTGTAGAGTTCGACGGCCTGCTGCTCTTTTTTGGCGGCAAAAATAAGCAGATCTTGAAAGTTCATATCAGGTGCGGGAGGTTCCTCTGTTAAGAAATCACTGATCTTCAAATCGATAACTTTATGTGCTTCCAGGTTTCCGATATCCTTGCTTGTTATGCCCTGGAGAAGTTCTTTGTGCTTTTTTTCTTCAGCCTGAAGCTCGAGCAGCAGCTCTTTTAATCCCGGCGTTTCTGAAACCTTGCTCATTTCACCATACGCTCTACAAGCATCCTCTTCTCTTTGGATGGCAAATTGAATAATATCTTCAAAGTTTGAATTACCCATTTTTACTCCTCAATTAAATCCCAAAAATTATAAATATATATATCTCAAAGAATCCTTATTATAAAGAAACCCCATTTCCCTTGCAAGAGAACAGTCGTATTCTTGCTTTTTTGGGCTGTTTACTTTATCATGCGGTTTCAAAAATGAATACAAAAGCCATGGCCTACTTCATCCTGGGTTGGTTTATTCCAGGCCTGGGACATGCGGCCCTAAAGAAATTCAAGAGAGCTCTCTTCTTCTTTGTGGCCATCGCGTCCATGGCGACATTAGGTCTTATCATGGGTGGCCGGGTCTATTCATTTCAGACTGAAAATCCTCTGACAATACTGGCATTTTTCTCGGATATAGGGACAGGAAGTCTTTTTCTCTTAACAAAAATCTTTTCGTTTGGAATTGGCAATTTGAAAAACATCTCATTTGAATTCGGCACAGCCTTTCTTGCGGGAGCCGGCCTTTTAAACTATCTTGTGGCTCTGGATGCCTACGACATCGCGGCAGGGAAAAAGAACTGATGTTTACAAGTCTTTTTGTTTCAATGGTCATTTATTCAGCTTTTGTCTCTTCTGTTTTAGCCATAATCCGAAGAAACGACAAAAAATCGCAAATCCGCTACGGCCTCTCTCTTTTCCTTATCATGGTCGTGGGAGCTCTCGCGTTTGGCTGGTTCATGTATCTCTTCGTCTAAACCTTTCCTTCTCCCACTTCATCCAGTCCAACAATTCAAATAACAGGGATGGAACCCTTACGCAGCATACCTCCGTCCTCACTCCTTCGTCGTTGCGGGCAGAGATATACTTGCGACGTCCATCCCTTTTTACAGGAAGTTTTGGACTGTCACAAACTAAGTGGGAGAAAAACACAAAATAAAATGATATTATATCGTTCGTGGAACGAGGATTTAGACTTCAATTAAGAAAGCTGGACTCATGATTGAGCTGTATGGGATTTCGAAACAGTACCAAAAACCCAACTGGGCTCTCGAAGATATCACCCTTCGAATTAAAAAAGGAGATTTCTGGTTTGTGA
>JAZFSR010000071.1:0-3999 GCA_036446295.1 Candidatus Aminicenantaceae bacterium | reverse complement strand
AGAGTATCTCAATTTTTTAAATATAGATGATTTGGATAAAAACTGATGAATTATCATCATTAAAACTGTATGTTATATTGAAACGAACTGTCAAGCTGTGGTTGTCATCACGAACGATCGCAGAGAGTGCGGTGATCTCATGAAGGAGGTATTAATTATGAAAAGAAAATATTGTATATGGATTTTATGTTTGGCATTGATTCTAAGCATTTTCCCGAGTCTTCTGCCGGCTCAAGTCAAACCGGCAGACTATGAAAGGGCCGTCAGTCTCAGAGAAACATTTCAATCTTTGGCCTTTAATATCGTGGATCAGAGCGGCTGGATCGGAAAGACGACCCGTTTCTGGTACCGAAAGTCCATTGAGGGCGGATCGGAATTCTATGTTGTCGATGCCGCAAATGTATCAAAAAAAATGGCCTTCGATCACGTTCGGTTGGCTGCGGCTTTATCTGAGGTGCTCAAAGAGGACCAGGATCCCAAAAAACTGCCTTTCAGATCCATTAGGTTTACTCCCGAGGAGAAATCCATCCTGTTTGATATTGGAGGGTGGACGTATTCTTGTGATTTAACCTCATACACCTGCAAGAGGGGAGAAGCTGTCAGACGCCGCCGTCGAAGTGGGTTCAACACTTGGGTAAGAGGCCCCGCTCCGGAAGCGGAATCTGCGGAGGCGAAAACCTCTCCAGACGGCAAATGGGAAGTCTTCATAAAGAATTATAATATTTATGTCAGGATTAAAGACGGAGAGGAAGAATTGGCTCTCAGCCATGACGGCTCTGAGGGTAACTATTACACATTTCAATCCATAGCATGGTCACCGGATTCGAAACAATTGGCCGCCTACCGCTTGGAACGCGGGTATCATCGTGTTATCCACTATGTCGAATCCTCACCGGATGACCAGCTTCAGGCTAAACATCACCAGATGGAGTATGCCAAGCCGGGTGATGATCTGGACATCGATGTGCCTGTACTTTTCAATGTCGAAACAAAAAAACAGATCACGGTGGACAATACTCTCTTCTCTAATCCTTTTGACATGTCGAGAATCGAGTGGCGGAAGGACAGCCGAGCCTTTATGTTCGAGTACAACCAGCGCGGGCATCAGATCTACAGGATTATTGAAGTCGACAGCAAGGGAACGCCGAGAGTTGTTATACATGAAGAGGAAGACACTTTTTTCTGCTATTCCTTCAATAAATATCGCTATGATCTGGATGATGGAAAAGAAATCATCTGGATGTCCGAGCGGGATGGCTGGAATCACCTTTATCTCTACGATGGTGTGACGGAGAAAGTGAAAAACCAGATCACAAAAGGGGACTGGGTTGTTCGCGGTGTGGATAAAGTGGACGAAGAAAAACGGCAGATCTATTTCCGGGCAAGTGGAATGTATCCCGGCAAAGATCCATATTTCATACACGGCTATCGAATTAACTTCGATGGATCCGGTCTTATGGCCTTGACAGAGGGAGAAGGCCGCCACAGCATCACATACTCATCTGACATGAAGTATTACATGGACACCTGGTCTAGGGTGGATAGTCCTCCCATCACTGAACTTCACCGTTCTTCTGACGGGAAAGTGATCATGCAGGTGGAAAAAGCCGACATAAAAAAACTGGTCGAAGCAGGCTGGGTAGCCCCTGAGGTGTTTGTCGCTAAGGGGAGGGATGGAAAGACCGATATCTGGGGAATTATCAACCGTCCTTTAAATTTTAATCCACAAAAGAAATACCCGGTGATTGAGTACATCTATGCCGGACCTCACGGTTCTTTTGTGCCCAAAACGTTCAGTGCCTTCAACCGGATGCAGACGCTGGCTGAGATGGGTTTTATTGTTGTGCAGTGTGACGGCATGGGCACTAACCACAGGTCCAAGGCCTTCCATGATGTTGCCTGGAAGAACCTGGGTGATGCCGGCTTTCCCGACCGAATTCTGTGGCACAAAGCTGTTGCGGCCAAATATTCTTATTATGATATAGACCGCATGGGAATCTATGGTAATTCTGCAGGCGGGCAGAATGCTCTGGGAGGGCTCTTATTTCATCCCGAATTCTACAAGGCTGCCGTATCCTCCTGCGGCTGTCATGACAACCGCATGGATAAAATCTGGTGGAACGAACAGTGGATGGGATGGCCCCTGGGCCCTGAATATGCGGCCGCATCCAATGTGGATAATGCGTACCGTCTGGAAGGAAAGCTCCTGTTGATTTTAGGGGAGATGGACACCAATGTCGATCCGGCATCAACTATGCAGGTTGTCGATGCATTGATTAAAGCCGATAAATCCTTTGACTTTCTCTTTATTCCGGGTGCAGGCCATGGGATGGGTGGGGCCTATGGACAGAGGAAAATGTTTGATTTCTTCGTCTATAATCTTCAAGGACTCAATCCCCCCAACTGGAACAACGTTAAAACCAATAAATAATTAAAGGGACATCATACTTAATTATTAAAGTAATTAAAGGGACATCATACTTAATTATTTCAAAATTGAAATAGCCGTTCTTCTGGGGTATTAATAAACTAAGAGGACTAATTAATGAAATTATTATTTGAATTAAGTATGATGTCCCCTTAATTATTTAGTATGATGTCCCTTTAATTATGCGGAAGAAAATGAGAGTTTTTGCGTCTAAATAATTGGTTGGTTTTTTTCCGACATATGTAGTAAAATTATACTGTAAATGTTTTCAAAATAAGATAAAGAATCCCTAATCACTTTACCTAGGGAAGTAAAGATGAAAAAAGCTTTTCTTACAATCCTTTGTTTATTCCTCACCATGAATCTTTTTCCTAAAATCGATCAGCAAATGGCCACAGTAATCAATGTAGCCGTCCCTGTAAGAGTGATTGATAAGGGAAATTTCGTTGGCAGTGTGACCATCGACGATTTTGAACTGTATGAAAATGGCATTCTTCAGAAAATTGATGCCCTTTATCTTATTAAAGATAACAGTGCAGCACGAAAAGAAGCCGACCGGGAATTCAATCCCCTTCTTTCCAGAACATTCTATTTTCTCTTCCAGCTTACAGATTGGGATCCCAATATTGGAGTTGCCGTAGAGTATTTTTTCAACGATGTATTTTTACCGGGAGATTCTCTTGTCATCCAGACTCCTGAACGGACCTTCCGACTCTCACCGCAAGCCTTCGCAGCGAGACCTAAAGAAGAGACTTCAAAAGAACTTGTAAAAATATTGCGAAAAGATATCCAACTTGGAAATTCCCGCTACAAAACGACGATGAGAAATCTAAGACGTCTCGTCGGAGAAATAAAAAGTGCATCCGGCGTCTCCACAGGAGTATCCAGTCCGGAGCAGATCGACATGGGATTTTCTGATGCTTCGTTGTCCCTAGAACTTTTGCTTCCGCGATACGCAGATGCCATTCAGGAAATGGAAGATCTCCGGTTCGTGGATCAACAAACGTTTATTTCGTTTGCGAACTCTCTTAAAAAACAGCTTAACCAGAAAAATGTCTATCTCTTCTATCAAAGAGAATTCAGGCCGGAGATAAATCCTACGCTGCTGTCCACAATAAGTATGAACTTTCAGGATAAACCGGCTATTGTGGGAAAACTGAGTGAGCTGTTTGATCTCTACAAAACTGAAATCCGTTTAGATGGAGACAAAATCAATCAAGCTTTTGCCGACTCATCTCTTCTCTTTAATTTCATCTTCTCTAATAAAATTGCCAAAAGATATACCGGAATATATATGAATGAGCAGTCCGCAGATATTTATGAGATCTTTGCAGAAGCCGCTGAATCCACCGGAGGAATTGTCGAGAGTTCTCAAAATCTTGCCATTGGCTTTAAAAAAGCTGTAGAAATTTCAAGTCAGTATTATCTCCTTTACTATTCTCCAGTTAATTACATCAAAGATGGCAGTTTTAAATCTATCGAGGTCAAGGTCAAAAACCAGGACTACTCTATTAGCAATAGAAAAGGATATTTTGCCCGCTGATGTTTTAAAGGAAAAAGGAAATATAATG
>JAZFSR010000070.1:0-3431 GCA_036446295.1 Candidatus Aminicenantaceae bacterium | reverse complement strand
TGAGCGGAGCCGTCTCTGAAACTGATTTTTCTCTTTGGGTAGCCAGCCGTGTTTAGGTTTAAATAAAGTCCGATAAAATGAAAAAAGACCATCAAATGGGAGGGAAGGCATGGGGAAATATTTGAAAAAAAAATTGAGCCGGAGAGACTTCATGAAAAGTTCTGCAGTCGGGTTGGCCGGTCTTCATGCCGCCAACGTTGGTTCTCTGATGTCCTTTGGAAATGCAGAAAAGACTCAGGTTGTTGTCTATAAAACGGATGACCGGAAAGAGGGTGTACGTCGGGTATTGAAGACTCTGGACTTTCCTTCCCCTAAAGGGAAGCAGGTCTTTATCAAACCGAACTTCAATACGGCAGATGCAGCACCGGGTTCTACTCATAACGACACCTTGAGCCAATTGGTTTCAGAGATGCACCAATCCGGAGCGGCGAATCTGACATTAGGGGAGAGAAGTTTTCCTGTAACAAAAAAAGTAATGGAAGAAAAAGGGATTTTCCAGATGGCATCTGACCTGGATTTCTCAATCATAAATTTCGAAGAATTGGAGGAGAAGGATTGGATCGCGTTTAATCCCCCGGGAACCCATTGGAGCGATGGTTTTTCTATCCCTCGTTCTGCTGTAGAAGCGGAATACTTTGTTTCGACATGCTGTCTGAAAACCCATGGATCTGGAGGAGTTTTTACTCTGTCACTCAAATTGGCGGTAGGATTGACACCTAAAACACTTATGAGAGGAATGCACCGTTCTCCTGACATGCGCCGCATGATTGCAGAAATCAATCAAGGCTACAATCCAAAACTCATTGTCCTGGATGGTGTGGAGGCTTTTGTCGATGGTGGACCGAGTCGCGGAACCAGAAAACAGGCCAATGTTTTTGTTGCCGGGACAGATCGTGTGGCCGTAGATGCAGTAGGAGTTGCCATTCTTAAAAACTTGGGTTCAAATGATGCCATTATGGGAACAAAGATTTTTCAACAGGAGCAGATTCAGCGCGCCGTTGAAGTGGGGCTTGGAATTAGCAGCCCCGATCAGATTGAACTTGTCGCTCCCGACAAAGCCAGCAAGGAATACATTAAAAGATTAAATGCAATATTATTAGAGGGTTAAGGAGGAGGAGAGAGACGTGAGCCTTTATGAATTGATTCTATCGAGGAGATCTATAAGGCAGTTCAGACAAGAGCCTATTGCGAGAGAGATACTCCAAAAACTGGTCGATGCGGCCCGTATGGCTCCTTCCGGAGCCAATCGGCAGCCTTTAGAATATGTGATTGTAGATGAAGATCACGTCAAAAAGGACCTTTATCCGAGTTTGAAATGGGCGGGCTACATTACACCACGAGGAAATCCTAAATCCGGATTTGAGCCTGCAGCTTACATCATTGCACTTGCCAATACGACTATTAGAGCCAAAGGATACGAATGGGATGCCGGAGCCGCAATAGAACATATCATCTTGACCGCTCTTGAAGAGGGAATCGGGAGCTGCTGGATAGCCTCTGTAGATAGAGAACACGTTCGCAAAACCTTTCAAATTCCGGAAAATTATAAAATCGACTCTATTGTGGCATTGGGCTATCCCGCTGAACAACCTATGACAGAAATATTGGTCGATTCTGTCGAGTACTGGAAAGATGACAAAGGCCAGCTCCACGTTCCAAAAAGAACACTGGAATCTATAACCCATTTCAACAAGTTTTAAGGAAGACCGAGACTCGTGAATTATTCAGGTTAGGGATGTAGATTTATGACCCTGCAATTGTCATTTCTGAAATTTTGATCGTAGGGCCAGTTACTGCACTCTGGAATTCAAGATCGCTTCCAATCTCTTCGATCGTATTCAAGATTATCCCTAAATTTCCAGAAATGGTGATTTCTGAAACCGGGTGAACGATCTCTCCATTTTCAACCCAAAGGCCGAATGCTCCTCGAGAAATATCTCCTGTTACAGGATTGAGCCCATGTCCTATCGTTCTGGTTAGTATCAGCCCTTTGTTCAAAGACGCGATGATTTCATTGGAGGTTTTGCGGCCAGGCTCGAGATAAAAGTTATTTGGCCCCACCGAATTTCCTTCGGCATTCCCAGTGGTTTTTAGATTGAGCTTCCGAGCGGCATAGGTGTTGCACAGGAAATTTTTTAAAACACCCTTGTCTATAACCCTGGTTTTTTGTGTGGGAATGCCTTCCGCGTCGAATGGATGTGTTCCCAACTTGCCTGGCATAAGTCCATCATCTACAACGGATATATTATCTTTCCCAATCTTTTTTCCGAGTTTATCCTCAAGAAAAGACGTCTTCTGATAAACAGACGTCCCTGAGATGCAGGAAAAGAGAAAACCGAGAAGCCATGATGTCATTCTGGGTTCAAAAATGACCGGAATGATCTGTGTTTTGATTTTTTTCGGGTTTAATTGACGCAGAGTCCTGGCCACAGTATTTCTCGCAATCTCTTCAGGTGATTCGAGTTCATCAAAGAAACGAGCCGTGGATCCCCAGTAGCCTTCGACTTTTTCATCCGTGGCTCCTCCTTGAAGGCCGAGGCTCAAGCTGAAAAATGTTTCTCTATAACCTCTAGAAAATCCTTTCGAGTTGACAAGTATTGTCCGTATTACTCGAGTTTCAAAGCTTGAGCCGTGTGAGTTCGTGATTTTGTCATTCTGAAGGGCGATCCTTTCCGTTTCCAAGGCCAGATCAATTTTTTTTCTGGATTCAAGGGAAGAAATATCCGGATCATAGAGTTTCATCGAGGACTCATCCGATTCAATTTCTTGCAATTCGGGTAGACCTGCAAATTTATCTTGGTTGGCGAGTTCAGCCCGTTTGATAGCGTTTTTAACCAATCGGTGAAGAGTCTTTTCTGTCAGGTCAGAAGATGCGGCAAACGCAGTTTTTTGATCTTTGATTACGCGCAAGCTTAATCCATATGACCCTGCTTCGACTAAATGATCGATATTCCCGAGGCGGATATCGACGCTGAATTCATTCCCTTCATAGACAGAAATTTCGATCTCATCGGCACCATTTATTTGTCCAAATGTAACAAGTTTTTCGGCGATGGCCTGCAAGTGGGCAGAGTCCTTTCTCGTATTCATTTCTGTCCTCCCACAGTCATGGCAGATATTTTAAGTGTAGGACATCCATCACAGACAGGTGCAGCCTGTCCGTCCTTCCCGCATGTGCCTGTCTGAAGACCGAATTTAAGATCAAAACCGACCATTTCAATCTTATTTAATATGTCAATATTTGTCCCGATGAGAGTGGCCTGCTTGACGGGTCGAGTCAACTTCCCCTTTTCGATTAAAAAACCTGAACTGACTGAAAAAGTAAACTTTCCGGAGTCCTCGACCTGCCCTCCCTGGTACTTGTGGGCATAAAATCCTTTTTCGACAGATTTTATGATATCTTCCGGATCTTCGCTGCCTCTATCGATATA
>JAZFSR010000069.1:0-3640 GCA_036446295.1 Candidatus Aminicenantaceae bacterium | reverse complement strand
GGAATATTTACCGGAAAGGATATTGCGAAGATGCTTTCCCTTGGTGCTTCAGGTGTTCAAATGGCGACACGTTTTGTATGCACCGATGAGTGTGATGTTTCTCAGGAGTTTAAAGAGACCTACCTTAATGCCACAGAAGAGGATATTATCATTATTAAAAGCCCTGTTGGCATGCCGGGACGGGCCATCCATAACAAGTTTCTCAAAGACGTAGAGATTAAAGGAAAGATAAAGGTCACATGCCCCTACCGGTGCCTGACACGCTGTAAAGTCAGTGAAGCGAAATACTGCATCGCCCTGGCTCTTCTCAACTCGTATTATGGAGATGTCGACCGCGGTCTTATTTTCTGCGGGCAGAATGCTTACCGTATCAACGAGATCGTAAAAGTTAAGGACCTTATTGCAGAGCTTCTTTGTGAACTTGAAGCAGCCTAATAACCTGCCGAGGCTGTCATTGCGGGGAGCAAAGAAGATTGCCACACTGCGCTCGCACAACAGGCTTGGCAAACTCATGTCTCTACAGAAGCATAATGAGATCACCACACTCTCTGCGATCGTTCGTGATGACAACTACCTTTAATAATAAAACCAGATTGTCCTATAGTCCCGAATGTTTTCACCCCTAGCCGCCATTTCTTCCAGGTAATCGTAGATGGGAACATCGATATAATTATAAGGCGGGATGGGAGCGATGTTTTTTTCCCAGGGATGAAATTCATAGACGCGGGAACCATTGGGCAGAATCATCACTAAGCGGTGATCCTGCCAGGAACGCAGATGGTTCTTTCCTAATTTTGGCACATTAAAAACTGGTTCGTCTGTCCGGTCCAGTCCCGGCAGCAGCCGTGCTTCTTCTTTCCGTTCCTGTAAAATCCGGGCAATCGGGACCATGTACTGCTGTGTTTCTTCTTTTCCTTTCATGTTGAATGTGTAGTAGGGGTCCACTCCGATGGATTTCAGATCCCAGCGGAGCTTTGCCAGTTCAAAGCGCCGGGAATTTTCCATGGTGAAGACAACCTGGTTGTAGACGCTGAGGCCGGCTTTGCGAATTTTTTGGACGGCCGCTAAACTCTCCGGAGTGATTTCGTAAGGGTGTTCAAAATGAGTGATGACAGCGATCTCTCTTCGTGGAGGATCATGATATTTGGCGACAATATTGATCAGATTATCGGTCCATCGCATGGGAAGGACCACGGGGGTCCTGGTCCCGAGGCGGATGCGGTAAATGTGTTTTTTCTGCGCCAGAATGTCCAAGATTCTCTCCAACTGACTATCATTCATCACCACAGGGTCCCCGCCGGTGATCAGAATGTCTCCGATATTCTTATGGTCATCAAACCAGGCCAAAGCACTGTCCACCTGTTCTTTTGAAGCGGCGGCTTTAGGATCCAATACACGTTCGATTTCCCAATTGCGTTGGCAGTAAATACAGATCTGGGAGCACGTATTAAAGGGTTTTAAGATCGAAATAAAAGGATAGCGACGGGTGATGAGATCCTGTGGTGAGGTGTCATGTTCGCCCATAAAATCGAAAAAGGTATCCCGTTCCTCTCTGTGTTCGGACATGGAATCCACATATATTTTTGGAGGGATCACCTGTGCCCGCACGGCGTGATCATAGCCGATGGAAAGGTTGGAATCCATCAAGCTGAGATAGTAGGGAGTGATCCCAAAGGGAATTTTATTGAGGTTGGCTTTTTCGATGGCCGCTTTTTGATTTTTGGTCAACTCGATCAGATCCAGAAGCGGCTTTGAATCACTGATCACATTTTTAAGGTGCCATTTATAATCGTTCCAGTCTGTTTCGGTCCCTCCAAAATAGTTGAGTATTTTTGTTTTATTCTCTTTTCGCCAAGTCACGACCTCTTCTTCGAGACCGGAGGGGTATTTCTTGAAGTATTTCTTTACGGTTGAACCGAGCTCATCCAAGATTTCCGTTCTGGCCTGAGCCGCTGCATGGCCTTCGAGCTTTAAGAAATCCGGAATGTGTTTTTTGACTTCTCCATTTTCAAGATAGATGTTGGATTGCCCGATGACACTGCGGAACAGATTGATGAATTCCATTAAAAAACCTACAGATACCTCTGTTTCGATGTTTGCTCTCTTTTCCCGGGCCAATTTCCATAAAATGTCCAGGGCGGACACACCGGTGCGGAATTCATTGACCGGTCCAATAATGCTTTTAAAAACACGGATCCCTTCCCGGACTGTCGCCTTTTCCAAAATATGAAGATCATTGTCCACCGCGAAAATCTTTCGCTCGGCTATTTCCAGGAAGGAAAAGAAGCCTTCCCTTGCAGCCTCCAAGTCGGCCGCGTTTTTTAGAATTTTGTAGAGTTCCGGATTAGCATCCCAGAGTCTTTCAACGTAGGCGCCATAGTTCACTTCAAATTTAGGCTTAAAAATTGAAATTTCATCGGTAAAAACGTCATCGATGATTTTGGTGCTGAATCTTTTTAATGTTTTCATTTTGGACCTCTTGAATTTGAGGATAAATTACCATTTTGGAGATAGCCGGTCAATCGTAAACCCTGAGATGGTCATAATAATCTTTAAAAAATGAAAGTGCACTTGACATTAAATGAATGATCATTAAAAGTGTCGCAAAGGAGAACAACATGTTAAAACAGAAATGGAACAGCCGCGATGTCCCCGATCAAAGAGGACGGGTGGTCATCATAACGGGGTCCAGCAGTGGAATTGGGTACGAGACGGCTCGAGTCCTTGCGGCCCAAAATGCCACGGTAGTTATCGCGGTTCGGAATTTGGAAAAGGGTCAGTCGGCACTGGAAAAAATAAAAGTTGAGCATCCGGAAGCAGATGCGAGGGTCATGGAACTGGACCTGGCCAATTTGGACTCTGTCCGCAGGTTTGCCGAAGGTTTCAGGAAGAATTTCTCTCAGTTGGATTTACTGATCAACAATGCCGGCGTCATGATGCCGCCTTACTCCAAAACCGCCGATGGATTCGAGCTTCAGTTCGGAACGAATCACCTGGGCCATTTTGCCTTGACAGGTTTACTTCTAGATCTGATTCTTAAGACAGAGAATTCTCGTATTGTCACCGTAAGCAGTAGTGGTCACAGATCCGGAAAACTCGACTTTGATGACCTTAACTGGGAAAAACGCAAGTACAAAAAAATGAGAACCTATGCGGACAGTAAACTTGCCAACCTTTATTTTACCTATGCGCTGCAGGAGAAGTTGGAAAAGGCGGGATCACGGACAATCACGGTGGTCTCACATCCGGGATGGACCGGGACAGAACTTCAGAGGCATGTGGGTCTTTTCAAATTCCTAAATCGTTTTTTTTCTCAAAGTATTGATATGGGGGCGCTGCCGACACTCTATGCGGCCTCGGCTCCGGATGTCAAAGGGAGCGATTATTATGGCCCATCAGGCTGGAAGGAGATGAAGGGGTACTCCAAAAAAGTCGATTCGAATGAATTATCTCATGATAAAGACATTGCCAAAAAACTTTGGGATATTTCAGAAGAATTGACAAAAGTAAAATTCGTTCTTTAGCAGCCGTAAAAAGTTCGAGCTAATAACTCAATAGATTCTGTAAAACTTGGCAGGAAGATTGCGCAGTAAATGGTGAGTGGCTATAATTAAAACAGGATTCAATGAAAAGAAGATAT
>JAZFSR010000068.1:0-4926 GCA_036446295.1 Candidatus Aminicenantaceae bacterium | reverse complement strand
TATGAAAAGTATGGAATGCTTGAAAGCCAGTTCAGCGAAGTTAAAGAAAAAAGAGACAAAAAAAGAAAAATTGGACAAAAACTCATTCATGATCAGGAAAGATGTGTTCTTTGCCGTAGATGTGTGAGATTTACGAGGGAGGTTACAAAAACACAAGAACTCGGTGTTTTTGAACGGGGAGTTCATGCCGAAATCAATATTCTTGATGATGTTCCGGTCGATAATAAATACTCCGGGAACCTAGCTCAGATCTGTCCCGTAGGAGCTATCACAGATTTGGATTTTCGTTTCCAAACACGCAGCTGGTTTTTAAAGAGCAAGGATTCCATCTGTCCTCTCTGCAGCCGAGGCTGCAGCATCATAGTGGATTCTCATAAGGGATTTTCCCGTTTTAAAGTTCCGAAAAGAGTTTACCGTATCCGTTCCCGGAGAAACGACAATGTCAACGGTTTTTGGATTTGTGATGTCGGCCGATATGGATACGGTTATATTAATGAGAAACGATTGGGACAAATTCTTTCAAAGAATGAACAGAGCGAAGCTATGGATTGGGAGAAAGCCTTCAAGATGCTTTCGGAAAAGATAAAAAACCTTCACACGACGAACGGAATGTCCCAGACTGTGCTCATTCTCAATACCTGGCTTTCAAATGAAGAGCTGTTTCTCATCAAAAAGTTTCTTATAGAAGAGCAGGAATTTAAAAACGTTTATCTCATCGACATCCCGGAGGAAGAAGGAGATGACTTTCTCATTACGACCGAGCGGAGTCCCAATAAACGAGGTTTACAAGGGCTCGGTGTGAAAACGAAGTCTTTGTCCTCGGACAAACTTCCTGAAAAGATCAATCTCGTTTTGGCATTTAGTCCTCCAAACATCGATGCTGAAAGTATTGCTTCCGTTAAAGCTGTTTTCGATCAAGCTGAAACAAAAATACTCTTTACATCTCATGAAAATGACCTGTCAATTGCGGCGGATATGGTTTTCCCGACAGCTGTGATTGCGGAGAAAGAAGGCTCTATGATCAATATCGATGGAGTGCTGCAAAAATTTTCTCCTGCCTTGGAATCCCTGGGAGACTCCCGGCCGGAATGGCAAATACTGATAGAGCTGGCTAAAGAAATCGACAAAAATATTAAATACTACAATCAATTCTCGTCAACTGAAGCCATTTTACAGGAGACGAGAAAAGAAATTTCAGGATTTGGGAAGAAAAGTGAGTGAGCCAATAGATATTCTAATCGTTTCTATTAAAATAGTCATGGCCATGATGTGGTTTCTTATACTCGCTCTCTACTTAACCTGGTTAGAGAGGAAACAGAGTGCCGTGATGCAGGACCGCATCGGTGCAAACAGGGCCAATATTTTCGGCTTTCGAATTATTGGGATTTTCCAGCCGTTCGCCGATGCGATCAAGATGTTTTTCAAAGAAGATTTCACTCCGAATTTCTCCAATAAATTTCTGCACAATCTTGCCCCATTTATCTCTTTTTATTTTGTTTTGGTCACTATCGCCACCATTCCTTTTGCCGGAAATCTGAAAATTGGGGAGAAAGTCATCAAGCTGCAGGTATTGGATCTTAACATCGGAATTCTGTTTGTCCTCGCCATGTTGTCTCTCTCGGTCTATGGGGTCATATTGAGCGGTTGGGCATCAAACAACCGCTGGACGCTCCTCGGAGGACTGCGTGGTGCAGCCCAACTCGTGTCCTATGAAGTGGCTCTGGGTTTATCACTCGTCGGATTGGTCATGATCTATCCTTCGTTGAAGTTTTCCGTCATTGTCGAATCTCAGGGGGCGCTTTTGTTCGGGTTTCTTCCCAAATGGGGCATTGTCCTTCAGCCCCTTGGTTTTATTATTTTCTTTATGGCGGCCATTGCAGAATCCGAAAGAATTCCCTTCGACCTTCCAGAGGCTGAATCAGAAATCGTGGGATACTTCACCGAATACAGCGGGCTCAAGTGGGGTCTCTATATGTTTACGGATTTTATGAAAGTTTTGATCATAGGCTGCTTGCTGACCACTCTCTTTTTTGGAGGTTACCAGGTTCCCTGGCTGGGTGCGGATGGATTCCATTTTCCCTGGGGAGGAGAATGGCTGATGTCGAATGGGCTTGTTGTGGCTCTTCAGGTCCTGATTTTCAATCTCAAGGTATTCTTTTTCTGTTGGCTGCAAATTCTTATCAGATGGACCTATCCCCGGTTTCGCTATGATCAGCTCATGGACTTTGGATGGAAATTGCTTGTTCCACTGTGCTTAATCAATATTGCTATTACTGGGATTATAATGAGTTTTATAAAATGATAAAACAGATTGGATTTTTTATCGAAATCGTCAAAGGCAGTCTCATCACGGCCCGGCATTTTTGGGTGAACTTGTTTTTACATATCTTGAATCTCTTCCATATCAAAACGAAACGGAAAGGTGCCGTGACAATTCAATACCCTGAGGTCAGACAGCCCATTGCTTACAGGCACCGCAGCATGCACAGGTTGATGAAGCACAAGGATGGGAAACCTCGCTGTGTGGCATGTATGCTGTGCGCAACAGCCTGTCCTTCGGAATGTATCTATGTCGAAGCTGCCGAAGATCCGGATCCTGAGATTCAAAAATATCCGTCTCAATTTATCATCGATCTAACACGGTGCTGTTTCTGCGGCTTCTGTGTGGAAGCTTGCCCCGAGGATGCTATCCGTATGGATACCGATGAAATAGAACTTGCCAGATATGACAAAGAAGATCTGGTCTTTGATCTGGATAAACTCCTCGGATGACCGCTGACTCTCTGACTCTAGGACAATTCCTTATTCGTGGTTTAAGAGACGGTTTTTTCTGTCTTGACGGGGGAGCCATGTTTGGGGTTGTTCCTAAAACACTTTGGGAAAAAAAGTATCCTGCTGATGAAAATAACAGGATCAGATTGGGGCTAAATTCCATCCTTATCCGTACAGATGAAAACAATATCCTAGTGGAAACAGGAATTGGAACTCATTTGGATAGTAAATATAACGACATGTATTCCCTCGATATCCAACCCGGTCTTGTGGATGCACTGAACGATGCCGGCTTGAAATGTGAGGACATCGATTACGTTATCAATACCCATCTCCATTTTGATCACTGTGGAGGAAACACATTCATTAACGACCGCACGGAGATTGTCCCCACATTTCCTCAAGCAAAGTATATTGTTCAAAAAGGGGAATGGGAATCTGCATGCCATCCTACACCTAGGGATAAATCCAGTTATTTAGAGAAATACTTTCGTCCTTTAGAAGAGCACAATCAGCTCCATCTTGTTGAGGGAGATACACAAATCATAGAAGGAATCGAAGTGCGGCTAGCTCCGGGACACACAGCTTTTCATCAGTGTGTCAAAATCGTATCAGAAGGACAAGTGCTCTTTTTTCTTGGAGATTTAGTTCCCACTTCCGCCCATGTGGGCCTCCCGTATGTCATGAGTTACGATCTCTTCCCACTTGAAACCATGCAGAACAAAGAAAAATTCTATAAGCAAGCTCTTGAAGAAAATTGGATTATGGCGTTCAACCATGATCCCGAATTCTTTTTTGGAAAGATCGAAATAAAAGACGGCAAATACTTCTTTAGTAGGGCTTGATATTAAGAAATTTTCAGTATATCCTGAAAGTCAAGACTAGTGTGAGGTTGAATTGATGGGGCATAAAAAAATGCAGGATATAAAAGATGGGAAAAACCAGCGTAAATTTCCGCGATTTGAAATTCCGATCCAGCTGCGTCCAACAGAAGTTTTTGGAAAAGAGGGACGAGTTAAAAATGTCAGTTTGGGAGGCGTCAGAATTTTTGGGCCAAAAAAAGTCGAGGTGGGCACAACACTTAAAATTGAATTTGCACTGTCAACCGGCGAATTGGTCACGGCTGGAGTCCGGGTGGTATGGGCAAATGAACAACCTTCCCAGCCCGTACTCAAATATGATTTGGGCTGCAGATTTACTGAAGTCCCTCTTGAATCGCAAAAAATCCTTCTTGAACACTTAGCCAACGTCTCTTCCCTTAAGATTAAAATTTAATCTCGAATAGGTGCAAGAAAGATGCCCAAAAATAAGAATTTTGTAGAACGGCGGAATCATCCCCGAAGTGGGATACTCATTCAACTTCACCCCACATCCGTTTTTGGAGCAACCAGTAGCCACAACCGATGATTAAAGAACAAGAAAAAATATCCTGCCATATCTGTAAAAAAGAAATACCAAAAGCAGCGGCCCTGACGGCCGAGGGAAAAGAATATGTCCTATATTTTTGTGACATTAGCTGTTTAGACTACTGGAATAAAAAAAAAGAAAATAAAGCCAAAGATACCGATTTATAAAATAAATCTAGAAAATTGGAGGATTAGATGTGTAATAACGATCTTTTTTGCGGAGTTAACTCGGCTCAATCAACAGATATCAGCGAAATGAGCGTTTTAGAGAAAAAGCATATTCCATTCATCGAAGCTCCAAGAATGGTCAAAAAGGAAGAATCTTTTGTCGTCTCCATCACGGTAGGCAAGCTTTTAACTCATCCGAATGAAAATGGACATTTTATTGAATGGATTGAGCTCTATTCCGGAGATACATTTTTAGCCCGCACGGATTTAGTGCCTCGATTGACATCGCCGAAGGTCAGTTTTACTGTAGCTCTAGATCATGAGCATTCTTTAGTTGTAAGGGCTCGATGCAACATTCATGGAGTCTGGCAGAGTTTTCCATTTCAAATTACTGTCGAGTAAAATATCCTTTAACCTATTAATGGTGGACATTTATTCTTCTTAAGTATTTCACTCGAATCCTTGACTCCTTTTTTCAAGTGGACACATGAGGAGGGAACTGATAGACTTCTTTTCATCCTTTTTAAGAAAGAAGATATTTGATGAAGATTCAATTTCTAGGCGCATGTCAACAGGTGAC
>JAZFSR010000067.1:0-4597 GCA_036446295.1 Candidatus Aminicenantaceae bacterium | reverse complement strand
ATTATTAAGATATTCCAGTCACTCGATGATGCTAATGAGGATCACGCAAAAAGAATATCTGATCTTATAACACAGAAAAGCCATAGTAAAAGTGATTGATCTATAGAAAGAGTAACGGAAACTGTAGTCATTGTCTTTATTTATGAGGAGGTCCCCTCCTAAGCCCCATCGCAGGCGATCGCCCTTGGCGTAATACGGAAATGCTCACAAACTCTATTAAATTTTTTCTCTATTGACTAAAACCTTTGAGAGTGGATAATCGTATTTTAGTCAAAGAGGTAAACATGAATGTCGTCGAAATCGAAAACATCACTAAAACATTTGGCTCGCTGACAGCCGTCAATAATTTGTCCCTTAATGTTCTTCAAGGATCTATTTACGGATTTATTGGCCCCAATGGCTCAGGAAAAACCACCACACTGCGCATGATTATGAACATTATCTTTCCCGATCAGGGAAAGATCCGGATTTTTGAAGAGGAGATGAAGGGATCCAGCACAGACCGGATCGGCTATCTTCCTGAAGAGCGCGGCATGTACAAAAAGATGAAAGTGCGCGAATTCATTCAGTTTTACGGAGAGCTGAAAAGCGGCCGGAAGGTCAACAAGGAAGCAGATTACTGGTTGGACAGATTATCCCTGTCGGATTGGGCCAACAAAAAGATCGAAACGCTCAGCAAAGGGATGGCGCAGAAGATCCAGTTCATCTCTACCATAGTGGCCAATCCTGAGCTGATCATCCTGGATGAACCTTTTACAGGCCTGGATCCGGTCAACGTAGAGGTGATTAAGGATGCGGTGCTCGATCTCAGGACGAAAGGAGCCACTGTTATATTCAGTACTCATGACATGAATGTCGCCGAAAAAATGTGTGATTTTATCTTTATGATCTTCAAAGGCAAAAAAGTCCTTGACGGGACTCTTGTCTCGATCCAGGACAGATACGGCAGCGACACTCTCCGCATCCGCACCGAAAACGGCAGCTCTATCCTGCAGAATCTGGAGGGCGTCGATAAGATCACGGATTTCGGCAAACTTCAGGAACTTCGAATTCAAAAGGGATTCGACCATCAAAAAATCCTCTCAGAAATAATGTCCAGGACACGGGTCTACAGTTTCGAACTGGGAAAACCTACGCTTAACGATATTTTCCTCAGGATTGCCGGCCCTGATGCAAAGGAGGATATCGATGCGTAAGCTGCTCAGATTTGCAAAAAGAGAATACTTAGCCTCAGTCAAAACAAAAGGTTTTATCATCATGCTGGTAGCAATGCCCATACTCATGAGCGGCAGCGGGATAGCAATGTACTTGCTCAGAAATCAGGTGGACACAACAGACAAAAAAGTAGCTGTATTGGATCGCTCCGGAGTAATAGCCGATGTCCTTCTTGCGGCCGCTGAACAGAGAAATGACGCCACCGTTTTTGACAAAGAATCCGGGAAAAAAATCCAGCCCGCCTACATCTTTGAATTCGTCCAACCGGATAACACAAATCCTGAATCACAAAAACTGGAATTGTCCAACCGCATCGATGAGGGAGAACTGCACGCTTTTCTGGATATCGGTCCGAACGTCCTCAATCTTGAAGGAGATGAGAGCACCTACGGTATGGCCTATCATGCTAAAAATGCCGCAATGGACACCGTCCGCACCTGGTTGAACGAAACAATCAACAACCATCTGCGCATGACACGCATGAGGGATGCCGGCGTGGACGACTCTCAGGCCGATGAAATCCTGACATGGATTCAGGTGGAAGCCATGGGATTGGTCTCAATAGATGAAGAAACCGGGGAAATCCAGGCCGCGCGGAAAACGAGTGAACTAGAGGCTGTCATGGTTCCAATGATCCTATTTTTCCTGATGTTTATAATGGTCATGATGGGCTCCTTGCCGCTCCTGCAGACAACCATGGAAGAGAAAACTCAGAGGATTGCAGAGGTCATGCTCGGCAGCCTGACACCTTTCGAGTTTATGGGCGGAAAAGTCTTGGGAAGCCTGGGAGTGGCCCTGACTGGCACATTGTTTTATTTGAGTGGAGGGATCTTATTAGTCAGCAAACTGGGCATGGCGGATTTTATCCCCTTTCATATCATTCCATGGTTTTTAGTATTTCTCGTATTCGAGATCATCATGGTAGGATCGATGATGGCGGCTCTGGGCTCGGCCTGCAATGATCCCAAAGATGCGCAGAACCTGAGCTTTCCGGCTATGATTCCCATATTTTTTCCTATGTTTGTCTTCATGCCGATCCTCCAGGAGCCCACCAGTGGGTTTGCCACCTGGATGTCTCTTTTCCCAGTGTTTACGCCCATGCTGATGCTCATCAGAAAAGCCGGTCCCGTAGATATCCCCATGTGGCAGCCTTGGGTAGGATTGGCCGGAGTCATTCTGTTCACGATTATTTCTGTCTGGATGGGTGGACGTATCTTTCGCATGGGGATTCTGATGCAGGGCGGCGCCCCAAAGATAGGAAAAATTATCCGCTGGGCCTTCCGCGGCTAAATTGGGGACAGTCCCCAATTCTTTTCTATGAATTTTAAGATAGGAGGGAGTTCCAAGATGAATGTGAAAATAAGTCTCAGATTCCTCAGACCAGTCCGATCCATAATGGCAGTTGTGGTCTTTATGGTTGTGGTACTAATATGGATGAGTTTGGCTGGATCGGCAGAAAATTTTCAAACAAAGGATGAGGCCGCCAATCCAACATCCGTTTTCCCGGGAGACCTCTGGGAGCGGATTGCCGACCCCTCTTCCGTTGGATATTCCGCCGAAGGATTGGAAAAAGTACGTGAATACACAAAGACAATAGATACAACAAGTCTCCTCATCATCGTCGGCGGTAAAGTTCTTTTTGAATATGGAGATCTCGAAAAGCTCAGCTATCTGGCATCCTGTCGCAAGAGTATCCTCTCTATTCTTTATGGAAAATACGTGTTCGATGGGACAATTCGCTTAAACACAACACTGGAGGATTTGGGGATTACCGATATTGGAGGACTGCTGGATGTGGAAAAAAAGGCCACCATCGACCACTTGATCACTGCTCGCTCAGGAATTTACCATCCTGCATCAAACTCGGGAGACAATACGGCCGACGCTCCGCCACGAGGTTCCCAGCAGCCTGGAGAATATTTTCTTTATAACAACTGGGACTTTAACTTGGCCGGCTACATTTTTGAAAAACTGACTCATCAGATTATATACGACTCCTTGGAACACGACCTGGCTATCCCTCTCAACATGCAGGATTTCAACCGTCTGGGACAGAAAAAGTCCGGCAATCTGACCAAGTCCCTCTACCCCGCTTACCACATCTGGCTCTCCACCCGAGACATGGCCCGAATCGGATATTTGATGCTCCGCGACGGAATTTGGAATGGACGCCAGGTGGTTCCCACAAGCTGGGTCAAAAGGATCCGCCGTGTTAAAACTCCGGTTGAAGAGATGAATCCCGCTCCTTACAAGGAAGGCTCTTTCGGCTACGGCTACATGTGGTGGGTCTGGGATGGCCCCAAAGCCGGACCCCATTTTAAGGGCGCCTACACCGCCAGCGGCGCCTACGGCCAGTACATCACCGTGCTGCCCGTATTGGACATGGTGATCGCCCATAAAACAGTCGTTCCACCATATAAACGCAGAGTCACTATGGGCCAGTACAGAGGCATTTTCGAAAGACTGATCGAAGCTAAAAATTAAATGGGGACTGTCCCCAATTTCAGGAGGTAAAATATGGAAAGACGAGATTTCTTAAAACTATCAACAGGTGCAGGAGCAGTCTTGGTTGCAGCTTCCTGTTCTCCTCAGAGCAGCACATCTTCGGGCTCTAATCAGACAATGTTCCCGGAGCTCAAACCCATGACGGACGGGATTGTTCCCATCACAGATGAGCAACGGCTGGGAAGAATCGAAACGGCCAGACGCCTCTTGGTAGAAAATGATATCCAGGCCATCTATATGGAGTCCGGGACATCCATGTTTTATTTCACCGGAGTCAGGTGGTCCAACAGCGAAAGGATGTTTGCCCTAATCATTCCGGCAAAAGGAGAGCTCGCTTGGGTCTGCCCGGCATTCGAACTGGATAGAGCCCATGAACTGATCCGCTTCGGGACTGACATCCGCACCTGGGAAGAGCACGAAAGTCCTTATAAGAGAGTAGCTGAGATTCTAAAGGATCGAGGCATCAGCAGTGGAAAAATCGGATTCGAGGAGCGGGTTCGATTTTTTCTCTTTAACGGATTAAAAAAAGAAGCTCCTCACCTTCAGTATGTCAGTGCAGATCCAGTCACCATCGGATTACGTGTGATCAAGTCTCCTTCTGAAATTGCGTTGATGCAGAGGGCCAACGATATCACTATTGAAGCCTATAAGGCATCAATCAAACGGCTGGAAAAGGGAATGACCGGCAATGATTTCAGGTCTATTTCCTCCGCTGCCCACAGCGCCCTCGGAGCCAGCGGCGGAATTGGAGCCCAGATAGCCGAGGCCTCCTCCAATCCCCACGGCAGCATAAAACGTATTGAACTGAAGGACGGGGATATCGTTCTTATGGATGGAGGATGCAACATCGACGGCTACAGGTCGGATATCAGCCGGA
>JAZFSR010000066.1:0-2254 GCA_036446295.1 Candidatus Aminicenantaceae bacterium | reverse complement strand
GGTTCGGATTGCTTTATAATAAAAGAGTAAATAATTAAAGGGACATCATACTTAATTATTTAAATAATTAAGTATGATGTCCCTTTAATTATTTACTCTTTTATTATAAAGCAATCCGAACCTTTTTGGCTCTCATACGTTCTTTGTAATGATATGGAGATTGGAATAGAATGTATGAAACCCTCAACTTGCATGAATACCGAATGGGAAAATAGGTGAACAATTCGGCTGTTTTTGATGAATTGTACAGCCAATATAAGTCTTCTCTCTACAGTTTGGCCTGTTACCTGACCCGGAATCAGAAGGAAGCGGAGGATTTATTCCAGGATACATGGCTCCGTATCGCCAAACATTTGGCCCATCAGACCATTGATAAGGACAACTGCAGGACATGGATAATGACCATCACATCCAATCTCTACCGGGACTGGCTGCGAAAAAAACACGTGAGGAAGGCTTTCTCTTTTCAGCGGTCAAATTCAGACGGGCAAACCGATAACCATTTTGAGAAACCGATGTGGGGAGATAAGTCTAACGCCGGGAACGATTCAAAACATTTGGAAGTTAAAATGGCTCTATCAAAGGCATTGGCCGGGCTGCCTCCCAGACAGCGCCTTATCTTTGTGCTGAAAGAAATAGAGGGATATAAGTATCTGGAGATTGGTGAAATTCTTAGTCTGCCCGAGGGGACTGTAAAATCGGTTATGCATAGAGCCGTAAGGAAACTTCGAAAAGATCTCTGGGTCTATAATCCCAAAAAAACCATCATAGTGAGTGTATAAAATGAAGTGTAAAGACATTGAACGTAAAATCATCGCATCGTCAGGCGGGCTTCAGGATTCAGAGCAGCTCAACGCCATTCACTTGCATGTTGAACACTGCAGCAAGTGTTCGCATTTGAAAGAGGATGTTGAGAGTTTGAGGAGTCTTCTTCAACAGAGGCCCAATCTTGTTCTTCCGGAAGATCTCGACAAAAAGACGTATCAGAAGTGTCGAAGTGAAATTCAATCGCTTCAAAAAAATACACAAAAGGTCAAGCTTCGGCAGCAGTTGCAATCCATTCCGATATATATGAAGGTTGTTTTTATTTTCCTTCTGGTCGTGATGGTCATCTGGTTTTTTTCATTTTTTGAAGAGATTAGCAGTGGAGGAGGAGAGTCTCTCTCCATGCCGGTGATTTTTGGTCTGTTTTTGATCATACAAAACGCGATGATGCTTCTCTTTGCTCCCTTACTGATTCGCCGGTTCCGTGCAAAACAACTCAATACACAATTTATTCAATAGGAGGATAACATGGCAACTACAGCTGGAAAGACAGTCTTACTCATTATTTTTCTGGTGCTGCTCTGCTTTATCGGACTTCGAATGACGCCTTTGACTTTTACGCCGTTCGGTTTTTTTTCATCGACAATATCCACGGTGCAGAATGGTTGGGAGAATGCTCTCCATTCCGTAAATATAATGCCTCAGAGATTTTTCAGGCTTATCCCGACGACAATTCTTTCTTTTGCGCTGCTGATTATCTGGTTATTTGTCATAGTTTGGGTCTATAGGGATGCCGAGCGCCGCGGAATGAACGGCATTTTGTGGGGGCTGCTTGTTTTTATAGGAAATATCATCGGTTTGTTGATCTATCTCATAGTCCGCTCAGATAACCTTCCTTCAACGAGTGCGCCGGCGGTCCAACACAAGTGTCCAGAGTGCAGCACTCCTGTGTCTCAAAAATATGCTTTCTGTCCTCACTGCGGTGCCAGCATGGCGGGACCGGTTTGTCCGGACTGCAAGAAGAATGTCGAGAAGGGTTGGCTGGCCTGTCCTCACTGCGGAAAAAGTCTCAAATAACCTGAATAATCAATGCACTGTCATTGCGAGAAGCAAAGCGCCGCGGCAATCTCATGTCTCTGCTGAAGTATTATAAGATCACCGCACTCTCTGCGATCATTCGTGATGACTATCTCAGTCCGTGAATAATCCAGGGAAACTAAAAATTTGTGGTGATGGAACTTTCTTGGTGAGCTAACCGTCCTTCTAAATGACTGGATATATTCGTATGACAGACAAAGAGGGGAGTCCCCTATGATTAAAAATTATCTCAAAACGGCGTTAAGAAATCTTTGGAGAAAAAAGAGTTTTTCTGCGATCAATATCATTGGATTGGCCATCGGGATGTCTGTCAGCATTCTTATGCTGCTTTTTGTGCTGAATGAGGTCACCTATGACCGGTTTAACACGGACAGCCGAAACATCTACCGCA
>JAZFSR010000065.1:0-6617 GCA_036446295.1 Candidatus Aminicenantaceae bacterium | reverse complement strand
AGATTCGTTTTCCAGACGGTACAGATCGATATGATAAAGAGGGAATTTTGTTGAATAAATATTAACCAGTGTATAAGAAGGACTGCAGACCTGTTGGACGTCATCAATATCCAATCCCGCCGCAATCCCTTTCGCAAAGATAGTTTTTCCTGCACCAAGCTCACCTGAAAGTAAAATCACCTCAGTACCTTTCAAACTCTTCCCAATCTGTTTGGCAAGGGCAAACGTCTCTTTTTCAGAAAAAGTGAAAACTTCTTTGATCTTATTTTCATTCATGAAAGGTGCGGACCATTTATGGCCTTCACTGCGGATGAGATATATCTAATGATATCCCGGGCCGTCAAAGATTTTTCCCCCAGCCTCCGGACGGCAATATCACCGCTCAATCCATGGACATAGACAGCCGCGAGAACGGCCGGAAGTATGTCCTTCTCCTGGATGATCATCGCTGCCAGCATCCCACTGAGCACATCCCCGGAACCGGCCGTAGCCATCCCGGGATTGCCTGTAGGATTGATGAATATTTTCCCCTCCGGTGTAGCCGTCAGAGTTCTGTAGCCTTTTAATACAAGATAAACACCGTACTCTTGTGCAAATCGAGGGACAAGGTCCAGTTTATCCTTTGTAACCTTGCTTGTGGAGCAGTCAAGGAGCCGCGCAAACTCCCCGGGATGTGGTGTGAGGACCACAGGAATCTTTAGTGTTTTCAAAATTTCCGGGTGAGGAGAGAGAATATTTAAAGCATCCGCATCCAACACAACCGGAACCTGAATCTGCGGAAGAAGGGCGTTTACGAGTCTCTTGGTTGACACATGCGTAGAAATTCCCGGGCCAATAAGAAATGCATTCTTGCCTTCCAGTAGACTCAGAGAAAGATCCAAAGCTTCTTCAGAAAAGGTTTTTTCTGACGTTTCAGGCAGAGGCTCAGTCATCAATTCAACCATCGATCGGGCCACCAAACTCTGACAACTTTTAGGCGTTCCCACTGTCACCAATCCGGCACCCATTTTCAGGGCAGCCTTCCCGGCCATCACAGCCGCTCCTGTTTTTCCCAGTGATCCAGACAGAACAAAAAGATGTCCATATGTGCCTTTATGTGTATCTTTCCTGCGCTTGGAGAAATAGGGAGCTATGAAATCCTTCTCAACAAATTCTAGTTTCAGGTGCTCCTCTTCGAACAAAAAAGGAGGGATACTGATATCTGCCACAACAAGTTCCCCCACAAAATTCTCGGCCGGCGGGAAAATGTGGGCCACTTTGGGTGCCGCCAGAGTCACAGTCAGATCGGCCTTGACACAAGGCCCGATAGGCTCAAATGTATCCGAAGACAATCCCGAAGGAATATCCACAGCAATAGTATAGGCTTTTGTTCTATTGATGCTTTCGATAACAGTCTTGAACAGCCCCTCAGCCGGTTTGGATAATCCAGTCCCAAAAACAGCATCCAAAACTACAGTACAGCTGGATAACTTCCTCCTGTGAGCCGCCCAGCTTTTGTCTGTCACAACCTCAAAAATAGGCACCCCGATCTTTTCGGCAATATAGAGATTCAGTGCAGCATCTCCCTTTAAAGCGTTCTTTCTGGACAGGAGCAAAACTTGAACACGGCATCCTTGATTGAAAAGATGCCGGGCGACCACAAAGCCGTCCCCTCCATTATTTCCTTTTCCGGCTACAACCGTGATGTTCTCGTCTTTGAGATCTGATAATCTCTGTCTCATGGCCAGCACAATCTGAATGCCCGCATTCTCCATAAGGATAGGTCCTATAATACCCAATTCCTCAACAGCCCTACGGTCGATGTCTTTCATCTGTTGTGACGTTAAAACTTTCATAAAAATTCCCTATTTTCTGGACTATCCATAATCAATTAATATGTTGAATTCTATCATAAAACAGCTCTATGTCTCCATTCATCCAAAAGTTGTTGAAGTTCGTTGATATAATCACCCAATTATGTTACTAAAGAATTGAATTTATTAAACTGGATTATTCACGAGTCGAGGTTGCTACAGATGCGAGGCGCAGCACGTGAAGCTGTGGTCGTCCACCGCGAACGAGTTGCAACAAAGCAGATGTAGTGAAATCGGCTCGCCCTATGTGGTAAAAAATGCCGACATTTTATATAAACTGGCCAACAAACAAAGTGATGTTCGAGATATTGCTAAAAATCGTGCTATTAAGTTGATATCATTGAAGATAAATAAAGGTGTCGGCAGTTTTTATGAATAATTCAGGCTAAGGAGGTTTCTTATGCCAATAAAAGTCGGAATCAATGGTTTCGGCCGCATCGGGAGAAACGTTTTTCGGGCCGCGTTTAATGACCCTGATATCGAGATTGTCGCGGTCAACGATATCACCGATGCCGCCACACTTGCTCATCTTTTAAAATATGATTCTGTTCTCGGCATTTTCGACGCAGACGTCCATGCGTCTGACAACGCAATTATAACCAATAATCAATCTGTAAAAGTTTTAGCCGAGAGGGATCCTGGAAACCTTCCCTGGAAAGATCTTGGAGTGTCTATTGTGATCGAAGCCACTGGATTATTCCGGAAAAAACCGGATGCCTCCAAGCATATCGATTCAGGCGGTGCGCAAAAAGTCATCATCTCGGCCCCAGCCGTCGATCCGGATGTCACACTTGTTCTTGGTGTCAATAATGAAGCTTATGACAGTGAAAACCATCACATCATTTCCAATGCATCATGTACGACCAACTGTCTGGCTCCCCCGACCAAAGTTCTCAATGATATCTTTGGGATCGAAAAGGCCTTCATGACCACCATTCACGCCTACACGAGTGATCAAAGAATCCTCGACCAGCCACACAGCGATTTGCGCAGGGCCCGGGCTGCCGCTGTGTCACAAATTCCAACCACCACAGGGGCTGCTAAGGCTGTCGGCCTAGTTATTCCGGAAATGAATGGGAAGATAGACGGGATTGCCATTAGAATTCCAACAGCCAATGTTTCAGTCGTCGATCTGGTGGCCCTGTTGAGTCAGAACACCACTGCCGAAGACGTCAATGACGCTTTCCGGACAGCGGCCCAGGGGAAAATGAACGGGATCCTCGCCGTGGAAGACAAACCGCTTGTGTCCGTTGATTTTATGGCCAATCCACATTCCTCCATCATCGACTCCCAGTTTACACGGATTACGGATGGCAACTTGGTGAAAGTGCTTGCCTGGTATGATAACGAATGGGGATATTCCAGTCGGCTTGTCGATCTTGTGAAATTTATCTAGTATTCCATGCTGAAGATAAGTGATCTAGATTTAAGGGATAAAACTGTATTTCTCCGGGTCGATTTCAATGTTCCCTTGGACAAAAATTTAGAAATCACAAGCGATGCGCGGATAAAGGCCGCCCTTCCGACACTGAATTACTTATTGGAGAGGGAGGCGAAAGTTGTAGTCGCTTCACATCTCGGACGTCCAAAAGGTAAAATCCTTCCACAATTCAGCCTCAAACCTGTAGCCGAACGGCTCTCTCGTCGTCTGTCCCGCGCAGTCACGCTTGCCCCTGATGTGATCGGGACTCGAGTGGACAAACTCAAATCCGATCTTCTCAACAGCCAGATCCTGCTTCTTGAAAATCTGCGTTTCCACTCCGAAGAGACAGCCAATGATCATGATTTTGCCCGGGAATTGGCCAAAGAAATAGACTATTATGTCAATGATGCTTTTGGGGTCTGTCACAGAGCCCATGCCTCTGTTGTGGCCATAGCCGAATTTGTCAGTAAGGCAGCGGCCGGATTTCTAGTTGAAAAAGAACTCAATTCTTTAAATAAAATTATACATACTCCGGAAAAGCCGTTCGTGGCTATCCTTGGAGGCGTGAAAGTCTCCGACAAAATCCCTGTCATCGAAAACCTTCTTACCAAAGCCGATAATATTCTCATCGGAGGTGCAATGGCCTACACATTCTTTGCCGCTCAGGGACACGGGGTGGGCCAATCACTTGTTGAAAAAGATAAATTTGAACTGGCCAACCAAATTCTGATTAAAGCCGGGGAAAAAGGTGTCAACTTTCAGCTTCCCCTGGACCATATCGTTGCTGAGTCCATGGATGAAAGCGCAGCCGTTCAGGTCCTCGATTCATTTCCACTTCCCTCAGAATTGATGGCTTTGGATATTGGTCCTAAGACAGTCAAGGCCTATTCGGATATCATCCGTCGAGCTAAAACAATCTTCTGGAACGGCCCGATGGGAGTCTTTGAGATCGATTCGTTCGCCCGTGGAACGATCCAAATGGCTAAGGCCATTGCGGCTTCGGAGTCTCTGTCTATCATCGGTGGTGGAGATTCTGTTTCAGCCGTAGACAAAGCCGGAGTCAGTGAACACATTTCCCATATCTCCACGGGAGGTGGAGCATCCCTGGAATATATTGCAAAAGAATCCTTACCCGGAATCGAAGTTTTATCGGAGTAACAAATATGACTCTTACGAACAAAAAATCCTTTATTGCAGGAAACTGGAAACTCAACAAGACGGTTTCCGAAGCCATCGAACTTATTTCTTCACTCAAAGAGGCCTGCCAAGGTATAACCGAAGCGGAGATCGTAGCCATACCTCCCTTTACGGCTCTCCATTCTGTGGCTTCTCTCATCGAGGACAGCCCCATAGCACTAGGAGCACAGAATCTTTTTTGGGAAGATAATGGAGCTTTTACAGGAGAAGTTTCAGCATCTATGCTCACAGAGGTCGGCTGCTCCTATGTATTGATTGGCCACTCGGAGAGACGCCAGTACTTTGGGGAAACCAACGAAAGCGTAAACAAAAAAATCCAATCCGCCTTATCCAATGGACTGTTTCCCATATTTTGCATGGGCGAAACTCTCGAAGAAAAGGAAAGTGGGAAAACCAGAGAGAAAGTCGAATCTCAGATTCTTGAGGGCTTGGTGGACATAGAATCAGAAGATTCCAAAAAGATTATTTTTGCCTATGAACCCATCTGGGCTATAGGGACAGGACTCACCGCCTCACCCCATGAAGCTGAGGACGTCCATAATTTCATAAGAAATATATTGGCAGAAAAATATGGAAATGAGGTAAGCTCGTGTGCTATAATTCTTTACGGCGGATCTGTCAAGCCTGACAATACTTTTTCCCTCTTATCGGAAAAAGACATAAACGGAGCGCTTGTTGGAGGCGCTTCACTCAAAGCTGACTCATTCGCAGAAATAGTTAAAGAAGGAATAAGAGCGTATAAAGAAAAATGAATACATTATTGACAATTACCCATATCGCGGTTTGTCTGATTCTGATCATAGCGGTTCTGCTTCAATCAGGGAAGGCCGGAGATTTAGCCGGTGCCTTCGGTGGAGCGGGTAGTCAATCGGTCTTTGGGCCTCGAGGCGTCGCCACCATCTTGTCAAAAGTGACTACAATCTCCGCTGTTCTTTTTATGGTCACATCGATGGGGCTGTGGATTATCTCCTCAAAAGGTGCGCGTTCTGTTGTAAGAGGTGAAGCGGCCGAAGCAGTCGAGACAACCACCGTTCCCGCAGCAAAAACTGAGAGCACAGAAATCAAACCTCCCGTTGAGATCAAACAGGAAGCCCAAGAAAAAGAAAAAACCGCACCTCCTAAAGCAGAGAAAAAGAAATAGATTTCTCATACAACAAGCCCACCCCAAATTGCCGAAGTGGTGGAATTTGGTAGACACGCATGGTTGAGGGCCATGTGAGCGTTTAGCTCGTGGGGGTTCGAGTCCCCCCTTCGGCATTATAATTTCTTTATTATTTTTGTTGGGTTTGTTGATTACTTCCCCTGTGGCAGGTTCATCTGCCGCAGAAGATCCTTGAAGCGCGGGTCGTCGCGCAGGCCGTCAAAAATAGGATCCACACTGATATATGGCATATTGGGATCATGCGCTTCGTAGGCTTTCTCCAGCCATTCGAGGGCTTCGTCCTTCTTCCCGGCACGGGTATACAGAGTCCCGATTTGCCAGGGTGTAACAAAGGTTGTGCTTGAGCGCGCTATCATCATCTCCGCTACACGGCTTAACGCCCCGGAATAGCCCGCCTCCTCGTAGCCGCTCACCAAAGCTTCTTCGGCTTCACGATCGCCCTTCGCGGCAAATGATTTCTTCCATATTTCCAGCGCCTCCTCATACATGCCTTTCAGGTGGTAGGCGGACCTGAGGCTTGACAGAGCCGTCCAGTCGTTTGGTGCGGTTCTGAGCGTTTCGCGGAGCAGGGCGATGGCGTCGTCATATCGGCGCGCGTACATCAAGTCCATACCATAAATAGCTCGGAACAAAGCGTTGAACGGGTCCAATTCCAAGGCTCGCTCGATCTGCTCCATCGCTTCCTCCGGACGTTTCATCATGTGCAAGAAATGTGAGTAATATGCACGTGGATCTGGATAGTTGGGATCGAGTTCGATTGCCCGACGGAACTCCGTCTCCGCACCCTCCCAGTCCCATTCCACCCAAGCTCTGATACCCGCCAATATGTAATGAACTTCCGCAAGTGTATTATCCAACTCCAGGGCTTTCAGAGCGGCTGCCTTTGCTCTTGGAGCTGCTTCACTGGGTTGCACTAATCCTTGTTGCTGGCGTCCGAGCCAGACATGGGCAATACCCGCGTAGGCCAGGGCATAGTTCGGAT
>JAZFSR010000064.1:0-3244 GCA_036446295.1 Candidatus Aminicenantaceae bacterium | reverse complement strand
GGCAGCCTTCTCTTATGGATGAGTGGCATATTTCTGGCTCCTTTTTTAAAATCTCATTCTCAAACGTGGAATGAATTCATTTATGCGATTTTCTCTCCCGTATGTCACCAGATATCGGAAAGAAGCTTTTTCATTTTCGGATATCCGCTTGCCGTTTGTACACGTTGTCTAGGCATCTATGCAGGATGTCTGCTGGGAATGATACTTTATCCCATAATCCAAGAATTTGCTGATATCATGATTCCTAAAATCAGAATTTTTGTTCTTTTCACTTCCCCGATAGCCATAGACACATTGGGCAACTTTTTTTCAATATGGAAAACAACACCTTGGTTGCGTTTCACTATAGGCTTCATTTGGGGAGTGATTCTGCCCTTCTATTTTGTTTCAGGCCTCAGTGATGCTTGGATTAGAATGAAAACAAAAAATATCTTGTAATTCCGGTTAAAAAAAAACTAGAATATGGCAACCCGTCACACAGAGGAGGTCACAGGATGAATACACAACGACCACGGATGCTAATGCCTGCTTTGATAGGAGGGATACTCTCAGGCGTGCTTTCAGCTATCCCTTTTATCAGCTGCCTCTGTTGTTTATGGATCATTGGAGGCGGGCTTCTTGCCGCATATTTGCTATCAAATGATTCTCCCCCCATGAGCCTGACAACCGGAGACGGGGCTATTGTGGGAGTATTTGCAGGTATAATTGGATCAATATTGAATACAATTGTCAGTATTCCCTTTAACGCAATGATGCGCAACAGCGAAATGATGAGAGCGGTAATGGACAAAATAAGCGAGTATGTTCAAGATATGCCTGCAGGGATGGAAGGCTTGTTCGAATCCGGACCTTTCAACGGATCTTTTTCCATTGCCTGGACACTGCTGGGTTTGGTTTTCAGTATGGTCATTTTTTCCGCTTTTAGCGCATTGGGTGGAATAATCGGTGTCTCAATTTTCAAAAAAAAATCCGATCCGAAAAAACTAGTGAATAAAGATGTTTCCAAAGACACAAATCATAATTAATCCTGAATCCAATCAGGGACGAACAAAAAAGAGATGGGAACACATCAAAGAGGCTTTGAAGTCTTTTATAAAGGAATTCAAGTATGAATTTACTGAGAAGCCTCTCCAAGCTGCAGAAATTTCTCGTGCTGCCATTAAAGACGGAATGGAACTGATCGTTGGCGTTGGTGGTGATGGCACCATGAATGAAATCGCCAACGGTTTTTTTGAAAACGATAGGCCTATTAATCCTGAGACAACTCTTGGTATAGTTCCCTCTGGAACAGGAAGTGATTTCTGCCGAAGCCTGAATATCCCGTTAGGATTGAAAAATGCTCTGCAAGTCATTACAAAATCTCCGTCCAATATGATTGATATCGGAAAAGTGAGATTTAGGAATCATTCAAGTTCCGAGGAAGAACGTTTTTTCCTCAATGTATCAGATTTTGGAATCGGAGGTGAGGTTGTCCACCGGATGAATCAAGAACGGATGAAAAAAAAGGCATCGTCTTATTTTAAAATTCTTATCACGACATTTATGCGATACAAACACAAAAGCCTGAGGATAAAAATCGACAATGAGGATATTCCCCTGCAAAATTACATGATCGGTGCCATTTCTAATGGACGCATTTTCGGCAAAGGAATGAAGATCGCACCCGAGGCTTCTCTCAATGATGGATTGTTTGACCTTGTTCTGGTTAAAGAAATGAAAAAGTTTGAGTTTTTCAAGAATGTTTACAAAATATATACCGGCACACACCTTTCGCACCCAAAAATATCGCTTTTTCGAGGAAGAAAAATAGATGTCAATCCTGCCGATGGTCAGGAAACGGTCCTCATAGAAGTGGATGGCGAACAAGTCGGTTCACTCCCGGCCACTTTTAAAATCATCCCCATGTCTCTTCTTGTAAAGAGTAATCTCTGACACGGATATTATTTTTTGTTTCTTAAATAGTAATTCCGGTCATTTGTAATAATAAGTCTTCCGGACTTATCCCGAAAACTATATATCTTTTTATTTATTTTTTGGGATTTCTCAGGATTCCAGTAGGATTTGACCCTTTGAATGTATTGGACCGTTTCGGGATAAGGAGGAATACCTTTATGTTTTTTTACGGCTTCGGGACCTGCATTGTAGGCGGCTAAAACCAAATCATCTTTTTGGCCATAAATCTGAAGAAGTTCTTTAAGATATTTTACTCCGCCTTCGATATTTTCGAGGGGATCATATCGATCTTTAACTCCATATTCTTTTGCAGTATCCGGCATGAGCTGCATCAGTCCAACGGCTCCTTTTGGAGAGACGGCCCGACTGTCATAATTGGACTCAGCTCTGATTATCGAGTGGATTAATTCAGGATCGACATCATATTTTTGAGCCATCGATCGGATAATCAGATCATACTGCCGGCCCGAAGCATTTTTTCCCCAGGCCTGATGAGTAAGAAATACAGAACATAAGAACAAGAGAATGCCCATTAAGAAAAACCGCGATAGTATCGATCTTCTCAAGGAAAGAGATTGAATCATTGTTTTTTCATCTTTATGATCATCTATTCACACCAATTAATCAATCCTCTTTTGGGGTGATTTCACGGATTATTACTGGTTTTATTGCCTCTTCTCAGCACCTCTTCTATATAAGACGGACTCTCCTCAAGGACTTTCTCAATAATTTCAGGTTTTGTTCCCCCCGCTTGGGCAAAATCGGGCCGACCTCCTCCCCCTCCGCCCACAAGAGGAGCCATTTCTTTAATAAGCACATTCGCGGGTACACGATGGACAAGATCTTTTGTGACCGAAATAACAAGGTACACTTTTTTTTCTGTTGGAGCCCCCAGAATCACAATCCCGGATCCGAGTTTCTGCTTTAAAGAATCAGCTAATTGCCTGAGTTCCGTGTTATTTAAACCTCTGACTATCTGTGTCAGTATAGAAATACCATGAACCTCCAGTATTTTCTCGTTTTGTTTCTTGCCATTGATATTGGTCAGTTTCTTTTTTATTTCCCGAATATTTTTTTCTTTTTCCCTCAGAGCTCCTTTTAACTTTTCTATCTGAATGAGGATGTCTTTTCTGGGAGAATTGAGCAGGAATTGTATATCAGCAATATTTTTCTCTATCTCTTGAGTGTACTTGATGGCTTCTGCTCCGGTTATTGCTTCTATACGTCTCATTCCCGCAGCAATACTCGTTTCAGAGACAATTTTGAACAATCCAATATCGCCTGTTCTGGG
>JAZFSR010000063.1:0-2832 GCA_036446295.1 Candidatus Aminicenantaceae bacterium | reverse complement strand
CCAGGCCACTGGTTTCCACCCTCATTACTGGGTTCGAAATCTCCGACAATCATAATGACGGCCTTGTCGGGATGGACATACTTATTGGCCACTTCTTGAACTTTTGCTTTGTCAACAGCTCTGATATTGTCACGGTATGTTTTGTAGTAGTCCATAGATTTTCCAGTCATTTCAAGGTTGGCAAATGTGGACATTGTGCTCTGTGGGGATGTGAAGGAATTGGGGAAGCTCTCGATGTAATATTCGATGGCCACATCCATCTCATCATCTGACACGGGTTCATTTCGGATGCGGTTGAGTTCGTCGAGGATCAAGGAGATGGCATAGCCGACTGTGGACGATTTTGTCGTTACAAATCCTGCAAATGTCCCTGGAAAACCCCAAGTGTAGCGGAAGCGGCTTCCCTGGCTGTAGGATAAACCCTCGTCCGAGCGGACTTTCATTGTGATCCTTGATGTGAAACTGCCTCCTCCTAAAATGAAATTCATAACCTGAACGGCAAAATAGTCGGGATTGGTATCTTCCAATCCCAGATGCCCGATATTGATATAGCCTTGAGAGATACTCTTATGGATGAAGTAAACACCCGGTTCAGGCTCTGGGAACGTGGTAGAATATGAAGGGAATTGAAGATCTTTGTTGTCCCAGTTTTTAACGGCCGTATCAATTTTGTTTTTGAGTTCTGTTTTGTCGAAATCTCCTGAGGCTGCCAGGATGATATTTTCAGGAAAAAAGTATTGGCTGTGGATGGCTTTTAAATCGTTAGGGGAAATGCTCTCATATGTGGCTTGAGTTGGATCCCAAGTCAGCGGGTGGTCTCCATAGAGAAGTCTACTGTATTCGCGGCTCAGCACGCTGTTCGGTTGGTCATTAGCTTGACGCAGCCCTTGAATACGGCTGACTTTGGCGAGATTTACTGGACCACGCCTAAATTCCGGGTTCATGAGGACATCAAAAAAGAGTTCAAGACCTTCATCTAAATCCTCAAGGAGAACATTGAGAGAGAGTGTCGAAGTGCGCGCTCCGGCACGGAAGCTCAGACCTCCGCCTATAAAATTAATCCTGTCTTCGATATCGCTTCCTATTCGAGTTTTAGTTCCGCCTTTGATCATTGTTTGGCCCATAATAGAAGCCAATCCCTTTTTGTTCTTGGGAACATACTGGCTGCCAAAGTTGACTATAGCGGAGATGTTGAACAGCGGCAGCCTATGGTCTTCCTGGAAATATCCCCGGAGCCCATTGGCAAGCTCAGTGCGAAAATCCGCTGGATCCGGAGGATCATATTGAAGGTCCGGATATGTTAAATCAGTAGGTTTATTAATCTGATCACATCCCTGTGAAATAAACAGCAATCCAATCAGGAACAAAATGGTTAAAGTCTTTCTCATGGTCATCTCCTTCTCTTTTGCCGCGTGTCCATCATTCGCTTGTAGATAGCCGTGAGGCTGTTGTTTTTGACAAAGTATTGAGCGGCCACTCTTTTTATATCTTCGTTTGTGACATTCTTAAGGGCTTCCTGGTCATCGATAATTGACTGCCAGCCCCGATTGAGCTCGGCACGGCCTATTGTACTTGTAAGGCCTCTCGTACTGGAAAGACTCCGGATAAATTGGGACCTGGATCGATTCTTGACCTGTTGGATTTCTTCAGAAGTCACTCCATCAGTCTTAACCTGCTCTATGACTGCCCAGAGTTCTTTTTCAAGGTCTTCCGGGCTTACATTTTTGTCAAGACGGGGAGAGGCCCTGAATTGAAAAGCTCCGGCATACCACATGGCACGACCGCTGGCCGATACACTGACAGCCATCTGTTTTTCTTCTACAAGAAGCTTATAGAGACGGCCTGAACCGCCGCCGCCGCCACCGCGACGGCCACCGCCCCCTCCAGAGCCTAGAATACGGCCCAGGACAGAGAGGGGAATCGCATCCGGATGACCGTCGGGGGGAGTATGGAACATCATCTGCAAGCTGGTCTGGGCATTCCCTTCGCCGTACAGTCGTTTTTCAGAATACTGAGGTGGTTCGTATGTTCTGATGGGTTCGACATCCGGTCCTTTTGGAATTGGACCGAAATATTTTTCAGCTAAATCTATGATGTTCTGGAAATCGAGATCACCCACATAAACGGCTACTGCATTATTGGGAATATAGTAGCGGTTGTTGAATTCCTCTAAGTCGGCCTTGTTGACTTTCTTTAGATCGTCCATCCATCCTAATACACTCCAGTGATAGGGTGAGGCGGCGTAGAACGCGGCGCTAACCTGTTCGTTGAAGAAAAAACCGGGTCGGTTCTCACTCAAGCGGCGCTCTTCCATGATGACATTCTTTTCGGAATAGAATTCTCGGAAATAGGCGTTTTGCATGCGGTCAGACTCGAGAAACATCTGAAGTTCGACCTTGTTGGACGGGAGCGTGACATAATATCCCGTGACTTCATTGCTGGTCGAGGCATTGAGGCTTGTTCCGCCATTTTTCATGTACAGAGTCCATAGATCGTCTTTGATGATGTACTGTTTTTCTTCCTGGATAAGAGATTCATATTCTTCCTGCCACTGAGCGATTTTGTCTGTGTCGCCTCCATCGGATTTCCAGAATTTCTCACGATAAATTTTGTCTATGAGCGCATCAATTCTTAAGTTGAGTGCGTGGTCTTTTTCATAATCCGTGACACCGGAAACTTTAGTGCCCTTAAACATCATGTGTTCATGAATGTGTGCGAGCCCTGTGATGCCGGGTTTTTCATTGATAGAGCCGACCTTGTAGTAGATGTGGCACACAACACGCGGAACCCCTTGATCTTGGATCATAAGGATCTTTAATCCGTTAGAGAGCA
>JAZFSR010000062.1:0-3465 GCA_036446295.1 Candidatus Aminicenantaceae bacterium | reverse complement strand
TAAAGTCAAGAACGTAAGTGTGTGTTTTGTTTATTTATCTATTTAGACAACTCTCTGTCTAAATTTCTTCCATAAAAAAATCTTCCTCTCTTATCTTTTCACCCATTTTACGGCATCAGCCACTACATATCCAGCCTCGTTTTTGTCACTGAGCTCAATGGTGTTGGGCCCGGCATCCAGTACAAAAGTTCCGATGAGGTTCCATCCAAGTTCTATATTATTCAGATTGATTTCGACCTTTTCGATCCTCTTCCCGATTGAGACTGAAAAAGACTTTGTTCCCCTGGCTGTCCTGAATGATTTTCCTGCCGCAGCCGCTTGTCTTGCGGCAACGCCCTGCTGCATCCTCTGAGCGAAAGGCTGATAAAAGTAGATGTCGTACTCTCCTGCTTCCATGATATCTGTTTTCCATTTTACCTTTTCCTTGCCCTCTCCGGATTTTTTTATATAGGCTGAACGGACCATTTCGCCATAGAAATCCGGCCCTGTGGACGGCGTCCAGAACAGGGGAGGACTGAGGAGATTCATGCCTGTGAAAACCGTCGATTTTTCTTCGATGTCGAACATATTTTGCAGGAGACGGCTGAGCCAATTTTGTTTGGCTTCACCAATAATCTCGAATCCTGGATCATTATTATCAACTATGATTTCATCCTCGGGAAACAGATCCGACCGTTCATAGGGTTTGCTGATGTTTCCATCAAAAGGCACTTCTTCTCTTACGGCCCGTTTTCCCTGAAAAGGCACGTCGATGGCTGCGGGGATGTTTTGGGAGACAAGGGTTTCGACAGTCATGGAAGCGGGCGGTTGATCAGTAACAATTCCAACCTGCATAGTGGTTAAAGCAGGGATAAGGAGTGCTCGCGTATAAATATCCGGGGATGCTCCTCCCCGTGCTGCCCGGCCCCGCAGCCTGAACTTTACGATGCCTTCTGCGGGCGTGGGATTAGCGATGAGGAATTTTACTTGTGTCCGGGTCCTTTCTCCGACAACTAGGTCATAGTTTTCAACATCTCCCATAATAAAGCCGGGCATCTCCTTGCCGGTGTACCACTCATCGACGATCTCAGCAAGCGAGATATCCCCCAAACTGGAGAAGAAGTCCGTCAGCTCTTGTTCAGTGATAATGCCGGGTTTCTGACGGTTGAAGAAGCCTGTGAATTTTTTATCGAAATCTTCCTTTCCATATTTGGCTTGAATGAGGGCCAAAAGAGTTTGTGCTTTGACTTGGAGAGCGCCGTGAACGACGGCTGTTTCGAGATCCGGATCCGTGATCATTTCGGCAAGCGATTGGTCTTTTAAATCAAAATTGGATTCCTCTTCAGGGGATAGCCCGCTCCCGGTCCTTGTTTGTCTCTCCATAATCAGGGGAGTCGCCACACGCTTGCGCATGTACGATTCGAAGGCAAAGTTGAGGACGGGCCACCTTGTGGATACGACCAAAGAATTGAAGGGGACAAAATTGGGAATAATATCGAACTGTGTTTCGATATCGGCCTTGAAGTTAAATCCCATTCTGTTTCGTCTCATCCTGTCGACTGTCTTGACAGTCGCTGGATCGATATAATCTGTATTGCCGATCAAATTCCAGTTAACAAAGCGCCACAAGGCACCCCTCTGAATCCCACTCCAGGCAACGGGCACCTCTCTGCCCCTCATAGCCCTTTCTTGTTCCTGGGGGAAACGCAGTTGACCATACGTGTTTATTGTGGCCATTTCCGGGATAAAGGTCAGCTGAGGCTGGACCGTTTCATGCGCGAGGGTCCAAAGACGATGGTAACTGATGATGTTTATGGGCACTTCAACAAGGGCGAAGCGTTTGTAGGGGTAGTACACACCGAGGAACAGCTCGAGCTGATCTAAAAATCCCCTTATTTGTGTAGTGAGTATATCGTTTTCTTGGATGTGATCCAAAAGAGGAGCAAAATAGTCGTGGCCCGGCCGCACATAGAGTGAGTAGGCGATGTTGTCGATCGTGATTTCGCGATGCTGGTAAGAGCCTATTGTCAGCGATATTTTCGGCAGCGGAACTTCGGGCTTGAATGTGAATTGAATCTGATTTTCTAACGACTTTACCTCTGGTTTTCCCTGGGAGATGGCCGTTAAACCTTTGGAAGTTATCACTTTAAGCGTGTATTTGGAATAACTGGGAGTGGCCATGGCTGGGTAGGCGGCCCCCGGCGGAAGGCCGGCAATCGGGTACCAGCCGGATTCCGGAGTGAGATGGACAAAATCGGTTGTGACAAAAGCATAATGTTTAGGGATATCATAAATCCAGAGCCTGTACCGGCTTTCGTATCGTTCCTTTTCGATATCGAGAAAACAGTAGCGTTCATCGATTTTTCCGGAATAGGAAATGGTCAAACCCATTGAATCCTCAAATTGGAGGGGCTCAAATGGTGTTATGTGAAGAAGGTGGTTGTCCTGCCGGAAATCGAGAGGATTTCCACTGCTGGCGATTGAATCGACTTTTAAGCCAGGATTGATTGTCATTAGAATTGTATCGAGGGCAGTGGGAGATTCATTGACCATATCCAATTGTGCCGTGGCGCTGATCGAATTGCCTTTGTGTTTGAGTTGAATATCATAACTGCGAATGGATGGTGACAAAGTTTCTCGATAGCTCTGGCTCGATTCTCTGAGCTGATTGCGGTAATTTCTGTCAACCAAATGACCGTTTGTATAGCTGAAACTTAAGATAACGGCTAACACCAAACAGACAATGGAAAGAGAGCCGGACACAAAAATCGAGAAGGCCGACTGCCTTAACCTTTTAAAAAACAGAGGGGAAATAAAAAAGAAACTTAAACCCATAAGAACGTAGGCCAAGCGGATTTGCAGGATGGAACCGATGCTGCCGAGGCCTATAAAATCCGACCACATAAGGGGAAGATAAAATGCATAGGCATCAAAAAGTCCAAAAAACGGGGCCATCATAAATCCTCGTTTGTGGAGCGCCATCCGTGTTTTAAGATCCTGTGTAAATCCTATATACAATTTATTTTCTTTAGTGCTCAGCAAAACATAGGTGTAGTACATTCTTTTCTTTCATCTTAATAGACGTTCCTTCGCCATAAATAATTTCACTTGAATTCAAAAAAATTCACACATCACACTGTTTCTGATTAAAGTTGAGTTGCATGGCGTTCATTTGATAGAATTGTTCCGATGTCTTTTTGGAAAAATATGCGCTGGTGGTTGGTGGGTGTTGTGGGCAAGGTGAGTTTTTGGCTCTGGGCTAAATCCTGCCGCTGGACAATTTTGGGGGAGGAAAAATATAAAAACCTGCGTGCGGAGGGCAAAGCCGTTGTATTGCTCATCTGGCATGGGAAAATATTTATTGTTCCTTATTTTTTTCGTAAGAGGAATATAATGCCTCTTATTAGTCCCAGTGGGGATGGCGAGATTCCCGCTCGGATTATGTCCGGATGGGGATATAAAATCCTGCGGGGATCGGGATCTCAT
>JAZFSR010000061.1:0-5671 GCA_036446295.1 Candidatus Aminicenantaceae bacterium | reverse complement strand
AATGCCCTCTTCACTCTTTATTTCTTCTCTAAATAAAGGAGATGGAAAAAAGTTAGCCATGCTATCAAGAAGAGGCTGGATCCCAATATTTGTTAGTGCCGACACCATATAAATCGGGATAAATTGTCTTTCAATAATGCTCTTTTTCAAACCACTGATCAATTCCTCTGATGAAAGCTTTCCGTTTTCGAAATATTTTTCCATTAACAACTCATCGTTTTCTGCTACCATTTCAGTCAACTCTTCAATTTTTTTTTGTGCTTCCTCTTTCAAATCTTCGGGGATGTCAATCTCACTCATTTTACCACTTTCGTTTTTATCAAACTCGTAAGCTTTTTTGTTGATCAAATCCACAACACCACGAAAATTTGCTTCAGATCCAATAGGGATTTGAACAGGAACGGCCTGTCTTCCAAAAAATTCATGGATAGAATCTACTGTTCGTTTAAAATTCGAATTTTCCCGATCGAGCTTATTGATGACAAACATGTAAGGAAGTTCGAATTCCTCAAACATCGCCCAGGCTTTTTCTGTCCCAACCTCGACGCCTGCAATGCTACAGACCACAAGAACTCCGGCATCCACGGCTCTCAAGCTTGTCCTAGTGTCCCACAAAAAGTTGGAATACCCGGGACAGTCCATGATGTTGAACTTATGATCTTTCCATTCGCAGTGACATAATGTAGAGTTGATAGAAATATTTCTTTCAATTTCATCTGGATCATAATCCGTCACTGTATTTCCCTTATCCACTTTGGTAAATCTCGTTGTCGCTCCTACGTCAAACAACATGGCGGACGTAAGTGACGTCTTTCCTGAGGAACCATGCCCAACTATGGCAATATTCCGGATATTTTCTACAGGATAATCTTTCATCTGCAAGCCTCCAAGACTAAATAGATATTGTGCATTTTTGTTTCAAAAACCATATTCATGTCCAATAAATACAAAAGTTATAATACAACAATTATTCCCTTTTTCTCAAGAAAAAAAAGTAAATATTAACGAGACAGTTTTTCAATACATTCAGTGAGTTCTTGCGGGAGAGGAGAACTGAATTCCACTCTTTTTTTTGATCCCGGATGCACAAAGGCCAATTGATGAGCATGAAGAAACATACGGGACATCTGAAGTTTTGTTTTTTTTCGGCCGTATATGGTATCTCCAACAATCGGATGTCCGGAAGCCGCAAAATGAACTCTTATTTGATGTGTCCTCCCGGTGAGAGGCCGAATCTCGAGCAAAGAGAATTCATCCCATTCTTGTCTGACAGTAAAATGAGTTTCCGCAATCTTAGGTTTTTTCGTCCTGATCGAGATCCGCTGTCTTTGTTTCTCATGGCGCCCAATAGCCCAAGTGAACCGCCCCGTTTTTTCAGGCATTTTTCCCCATACAAGCCCAAGGTACAGCTTTTCCACCTCTCTGGCCTTAAATTGGCGCTGAAGCTCCTCGTGAGTCATCTGAGTTTTGGCCACTACCAAAACACCTGATGTCTCCTTATCCAGGCGATGGACAATTCCCGGTCGTTCAACATCCCCCACTCCTCTCAATGATGGACAATGATAAAGCAGGGCGTTAACAAGAGTTTGCGTGCTGGTTCCGGCACCAGGGTGCACAACCAGTCCGGACGGTTTATCGATCACGAGAATATATTCATCTTCAAATAGAATTTTTAACGGAATTTTCTCCGGCAAAAGAGGATCTTCCCGGGAAACGACAATATCTACTTCAACTGTATCCTCTGCATTCAAGCGATAACTGGCTTTTATGCTTTGTCCATTTACTGTGACCCGGTCTTTTTGCACTAATTTTTGGATGAATGATCGGCTGAGATGAGGATATTTCTGTGAAAGGTAGATATCCACTCGTTGATCTTGTCCCGAATCGGGAAGAATCAAGAAATATTTTTTAGGCACGTAAGCTCTGTTTTTTTTTCAAGACAAAAAGAAGAATAAATACCGCAATCAGCGCCAGAATTGAGAACAACTGCGGGTAGGATATACTTAAATATGGAGAAGCATTTTGTATGAAATAGACTTTCGCTTCATGGTCTCCTCTGTAAAATTCGACAAAATACCTGATTATCGAATAGTTGATAATGTAAAACGAAATGACTTGACCGTCAAAACGCTTTTTTTTCAAGATGAAAAACAGAATGAGAAAACTGGTGAAATTCAAGAGCGCTTCATAAAGTTGAACGGGATGAAGCAGTCTATCGAGAGGAACTCCCGTGAGGCTGTTGGCATATTTATTATGGAATTCAATACCCCAGGGAACCGTACATTCCGTACCCCAGCAGCATCCCGCACTGAAGCATCCTAAACGGCCAAAGCTGTGGCCGAGGGCAAGAGCCGGACCAATGATATCCGCAGTTTTCCATGTAGGAATTTTATTTCGACGGAAAAGCCATAGAGCGAAAAAAAAGCCAAAAGCCAAGCCTCCCTGAAAAACTCCTCCGGAACGAGCTAGACTAAGGAGCTGTTTTGGATCATTTATATAGAAGGACAAATCTCCAAATAAAAGAATAAGCTTGGCGCCCACCAGTGCAACAATAATAGTAAAAAACGCCACATCGATGATCTTTGAAGCAGGAAGCTCTTGTTTTTTTGCCTGAACAAAGAGGAACCACAAACCCAAAGCCACACCCAGGGCCATCATGAATCCATAGGTGTGTATAGTTATGGAGCCAATTTTTAGGAGGACGGGGTACATTCTGGACCTCTCTTGAAGAAAAATATAAAAATCAGGAGCACCGCTCCCGTTGAGATACAGGAATCAGCCACATTAAAGGAAGGCCAATGCCAACCCCAAAATTTAAAGTCTAAAAAATCAATCACATATCCTCTCATGATTCGATCGATCTGGTTTCCCAAAGCTCCGGCCAAAATGAGCGATAACGAGATATTCATGAGTTTTTCAGACACCGGAGTCTTAATAAAATAATAGACAACCAATCCCAGGGCAGCCAGGGAAAAAACAGTCAGAAGAACAAAGATGAAAGAGCTGTCGGCATCTGAAAAAAAACCAAAAATGGCTCCCTTATTACGGACATGGACAAGATTAAAAAAGTCCGGGATAACGCTTCGCACACCGTAAGGATTTATGCTCCGGGAAATAGAGGCTTTAGTGATCTGATCAACGGTAAGCAGTACAGTAATAAACACGAGATATATTGACCTGTGTCTCATAGATTCATTCTCTTGACAACATCCTCGCATCGTTTACAGAAAAGAGGGAACGGTTGGCTCGTGCCGACATACGAAGAAAAGTTCCAGCACCTCTGACATTTTTCTCCAACCGCTTTTTTAACATCCACAATCATTTCTTTATCAGATACAGATTTCAGCTCCACCTCTGATACGATAAAGAGGTTGGACAGCTCTCTCTCGTATTTCTTGAGCAAAACAAATTGATCAGCGTGAACATGCAGGGTCAGCCGAGCTTCAAGAGAATTCCCGACGAGTTTCTTTTCACGAGCCAATTCTATCTCTTTTAGAACTTTCTCCCTAACAGCAATAAGACTTTCCCATTCCTGATAGCTTGCAGATTCCAGCCATTTCTCCTCAAATCGAGGGAATAATTCGAGGTGGATAGACTCTGATTTGTCCTTGAAATCCGGCAGGACGCTCCATGCTTCTTCTGAAGTGAAAGGCAAAATAGGCGACATCAGAACTAGTGTTGATTTTAGCACTTTAAAGAGGGCGGTCTGTGCCGACTTTCGCTGCATCGAATCTTTTCCTGAACAGTAAAGTCTGTCTTTAAGCACATCTAAGTAAAAGGAACTCAAATCGACTGTAAAGAAATTATAAACGGTGTGAAATATTAAATGATATTCGTAAGATTCATAGGCTTTTAGAATTTTTTTCCCGACAACTCGGCATTTCTCAAGTATCCATCTGTCAAAATTCTCCATATCCTGAACAGGGATTTCCTCTGTTTCCGGAGAGTAGTCATGGACATTCCCCAGGATGAATCTCCATGTGTTCCTAATTTTGCGATAGGCCTCAGACAATCGTTGGAGAGTCTCTTTCCCAAAACGTGCGTCTTCCTTGTAATTGAGCATAGCGACCCATAATCTCAAGATTTCGGCACCATTTTTGGAAGTGATTTCCCCCGGTTCGATAAAATTTCCAAGAGATTTTGACATCCCCCGCCCTTTATCATCCAGGACAAAGCCGTGAGTTATGCACGTTTTAAAGGGAGACGCATCCTTTGCTCCTACTCCAATGAGGAGAGAACTGTTGAACCAGCCCCTATGCTGATCATGTCCCTCAATATAGACATCAGCCGGCCAGTGAAGATCCTTTCGTCTATCCAGAACATTATGACTGGCACCGGATTCAAACCATACATCGAGAATATTGTATTCCTTTTTAAAGTTGGATGATCCACAATCAGCACACTTTGTTTCGGGAGGCAAAAGTTTTTCCACTGAACTGATAAACCATGAATTGGAGCCTTCTTTAGAAAAAATATCGGCAATTCTTAAAGTTATCTCTTCATTAGCCAATATTGCTCCGCAATCCTTGCAGTTAAAAGCGGGAATTGGAACACCCCAGGAACGCTGTCTCGAGATGCACCAATCGGGACGAGCTTCGACCATATTGGTAATTCGTTCTTCTCCCCAAGATGGAATCCACTCGATATTCTTTATCTCTTCCAAAGATTTTTTCCGCAAGTTAGTCTTGTCCATTGAGATAAACCATTGGGCTGTCGCACGAAAAATCACGGGATTTTGGCACCGCCAGCAGTGCGGATAAGAATGAACGAGATCGACTTCCTTTAAGAGCGTTCCGTCCTGCTGCATATCCCTAGTGATGTTCTTATTCGCGTCAAAGACGTTTTGCCCCGCATATTTCTCAACCTGTGAAATAAATTTTCCTTCGCTGTCCACAGGCGTATAAATCTCAAGACCATAGGCAACACCGGTTATATAATCTTCATGACCATGACCAGGTGCAGTATGAACGGCTCCTGTTCCCTGGTCCAATGTGACATAACTGCCTAAAACAAAGACAGACTCCCTGTCTATAAAAGGGTGTCTCGCTGTTTTCCCTTCCAAATATTTTCCAGAAAAGGTCGCTAAAACTCGGATATCTTTAAATCCCAATACTTCTGCAAGAACAGACACTAAACGCTTGGCCGCTATATAGACTTGTCCATTTGTTTCGAACGCCTCATATTCATAATCAGGATGAACAGCAATGGCCAGGTTGGCCGGAAGAGTCCAGGGCGTTGTGGTCCAGATCAAAATGGAGACATCTTTTCCTTTTAATGCCGGAAATTCTTGTGACAGATCGGAAATCATAGGGAATTTGACATAGATGGAGGGAGACTTATGGTCTTTGTATTCGATTTCAGCCTCGGCCAGCGCAGTTTGACAGTCGGGACACCAATAAACCGGTTTTTTTCCTTTGTAAACACTACCGGAAGCAAAAAAAGCAGCAAGTAGACGCAGGATTTCTCCTTCATACTCGGGATTCATGGTCAAATAGGGTTTGTCCCAATCTCCAAAGACACCTAATCTTTTGAATTGTTCTCTCTGAATGTCTACAAATTGTAGAGCGTATTTCTTACATTCTTCCCTAACTTCAATAGTAGACATCTCCTTTTTTTTATCGCCTAAAATTTTATCCACCTTAATTTCGATCGGCAACCCATGGCAATCCCA
>JAZFSR010000060.1:0-12966 GCA_036446295.1 Candidatus Aminicenantaceae bacterium | reverse complement strand
CCAAAATGATGAGATGGGGGAATAATCCGGTGCGTTTTTCCCGTCCAATCAAAAATATTCTTTGTTTATTCGGTCAAAAACGGTTGAAATTTTCTGTGGCTCGAATTGATTCTTCCGATTCAACGACGGGTCATAAAATTTATTTTCCTCAAAGAATAAAAGTAAAAAATCTGTCTCAATACAAGGATGTCTTAAAAAAAAATAAAGTCATCATCGATCCAATCAAACGAAAAAAAATGATTCTGGACCAATCTGAGCGGAAACTTGCTTCACTGGATGCTCAGCTGTTCGAGGATGATATCCTGATGGAAAAGCTCTGCTATGATGTCGAGCATCCCTATGTTTTCTTAGGCGAGTTTCCTCAGGAGTATCTGAATCTGCCTATCGAAGTGCTGAGTACAGCCATGAAGGTCGGGCAGAACCTGTTTTCTGTAGTGAAAGGACAGAAACAGCTTCCGTATTTTCTGGGAGTAGCGGATGCCTTAAATGATACGAAATCTCTGATAAAAAAAGGCAATGCACGCGTGCTGAAGGCCAGATTGGAAGATGCTAAATTTTTCTGGGAACAGGATGTCAAGACATCTCTAAAGAAGAGGTCTAAAGGATTGGATCAGATCATTTTTCAGAAAAAACTGGGGAGCTATGAGGACAAGGTCGACAGGCTAAAAAAAATCTCAGTTTACATCGCCGGTAAGTTGGAGCTGGGCAACGAGAAAAAAGAGATCAATGAAACGGCCGAACTATGCAAGGTTGATCTGCTTACGGAAATGGTCAGAGAGTTTCCCTCTCTGCAGGGTCGTGTCGGAGGCTTGTACGCAAAGTATGAAGGCTATCCCCAAAATGTTTGGAAAGGAATCTACTCACATTATTTGCCCCAAAGTTTAGAGGATGCTTCGCCTTCAAACCTTAGCGGTGTAATCCTCTCTATTTCCGACAAAATGGACTCTATCATTGGTGTATTTGGAATAGGTGAAAAAGTTTCGGGGTCAAAAGATCCGTTTGGGCTGCGGAGGAATGCACAGGGAATTTGTAAAATTATTATTGATAAAAAACTGAATTTCCCCTTTTTTCGTCTTTGCGATAGGGTGATCGCTGCTTATGGAGAGAACCTTGAGATAGGAAAAGAGGAACTAAAAACACAATGCATCGAATTTTTCAAAAATCGGCTGCAGTTTATTTTTGAAAAATGGGGATATCGCTATGACCTTGTTAATGCAGCCATAGCACCGGGAATCGACAACATCTATTTCACTTATCTTAAAGTCAAAGCTCTGGATAGTCTTAAAGACAGCCCTCAATTTGAACCTCTTATCCATATCGCCAAGAGAGTTAACAATATACTTCGTGACCAGCCGAAGTACAAGGTCAATTCAGATATCTTATTTGAAAAGGAAGAAAGGGAGTTGTACACCACATTCACTATTATAAGAGATAATGTTCTTCCTCTATTAGCAAAGGGGGATTATACTCGAGCTCAGAAGATGATTTTTCGTATTCGATCATCAATCAATACATTTTTTGACGAAGTGATGGTCATGACTGATGACAAAATAGCCAAACGAAATCGACTGGCTCTGCTTCAAGAAATCAGCAAACTTTTCTTCCTAATTGCTGATTATTCCCAGATAGTCATAGAGGGATAGCTGTATTTTTCTAATTTTTCATGACCGAACACAGAAAGGAAAATATCTCCAAAAAGAACATAAATATAGAATATAGCGATGAGAATACTGAGTATGGAGATGTATTTGAAAGGAATGTAAAGTAGGAGAAGTTGTCAAGGGATCAAGGAGTCAAGGGGTCTAGTGAAGGGCATAAGAATTATAAAGAATTGAAAGTGTGGAAGAGAATTGTTGAAATACTTATTAAATCGTTAAAAGAAAACACTTGAATCCTTGAACCCTAGAATCCTTGAATCCTTTGTATCAATCCTAGCGGAGGGTGCCTTCGTAGCAAGCTGTTAGCTGTCTTTTTCTCACATCTTCCGGAGTGTAGGAGGGGAGAAGAACGGGAGCGATTCGGTCTGTTTTTATTTTTGCTTTTTTCAGTTCCGATTCGTATGTATTGATGTGCTCCAGGCTGAGTTTACCGAGTTTTACTTTTTTAGCGTATTCCGAGGCAAATTTTCCTGCTCTGATGCCGAAGACATTGTAGTCGAGGACAGAGTTGCCCATCAGCCGGTTTCGTCCGTGAACTCCACCTGACGCCTCTCCGGCTGCATACAATCCGGGAATATTGGTTTCACATTTGGCATTGATTTCGACGCCGCCGTTCTGGTAGTGAAGAGAAGGAAAAATCAGCATGGGCTCCTTCCTGATATCAATGTCATACCGGATAAACTGGCGGAGCATGGCAGGGAACTGTTTTTCGATGTATCCGTCGTCCTGCAGCATTTCAATAAGGGGAGAGTCTAACCAAACACCTACGCGTCCGCTGGGAGTGAGAATGCCGTTGTTCTTTTCAACACATTCACGAATGATGGAAGAACTTTCCACATCTCTGGGTTCCCGTGGGAAGACAAAGAGTTCGCCGTCTTTATTGAGAGGCTGTCCACCTGCTCCTCGAATTTTTTCGGTGATGAGAAATCCGGCAATCTGTTCAGGGAAGACAGAACCTGTGGGGTGGTATTGGACAGAATCCATAAACATGAGTTTTGCACCTGCCCTATAAGACAGCATTAATCCATCGCCGGTGGCACCGTAGTGATTGGTAGTGTCGAATCCTCTGATATGAAGACGTCCGTATCCGCCAGTGGCAATCAGAGTGGCCTTAGCTTTTACGGTGAAGTATTCTTCTGTTTCCATATTGTAAAGAATGCCTCCCGCACAGCGACCGTGACTGTCCAGGATGAGTTCGACGATCGGCATGAATTCAAGCACATTGACTTTATCAGCATGGTTCCGGACTTCATCCATCAGGGTTCGCATGATGATAGCCCCCGTGTAATCACGGCAGGAATGCATCCTTTTTCTGGATGTTCCTCCGCCGTGGAGGACTTGGAGAGAGCCGTCTTCGAGTTTATCCCAGACTACGCCTAAATCTTCCAGCCATTTGACAACTTCAGGAGCATCTTCAGTCAGAGCACGAACCAGCTCCGGTTTATTTTCAAAATGCCCGCCGCCCATGGCATCAAGATAATGCTGGGGCGGGGAGTCTGTGGCAGATACAGCTGCCTGCATACCGCCTTGAGACATCATAGAATTGGCATCTCCGAGTCTGAGTTTTGTCGAAATTATAGATTTAGTGCCGTTTTGCAAAGCAATAATGGCGGCTGCGCATCCTGCGCCACCTCCCCCGATAATGAGAAGATCTATCTCATAATCAGGTGTTGTTAAGTCGAACATCTCGGGCTTGATTCTGGCATGGGCTTCCAGCATGTCTGCAACTTCGGTAGTGAGAAATTCACCTTTATTGGGGCCTACGCGGATTTTACGCTTGGACTCAGGCTTATAATCAGGATGAAATTTAGAAAGGACTTCTTCTCTTTCCTTTTCGTCCATTGGAGGGAATACGGGTTTTCCTGTTTTTGCAAGCTCGAATCTTTTGTTGCGGGATTTAGCGACCTTATCGAGTGATTCTTTCATATATTCTGGATACATCTGAAACTCCTTATAAAGGCAAGTGAATTCCCATGGAAATTATTCCATATCTCGGTCATAATAAAGTTTTTTCAGGGCTTTCTCTTCCATCTTCATCAGTTTTTTTAACGCGGCGTCAAATTTATTGTTTTTGACTTCCCTTATTCTCTTTTTCAGCTGTTTGCTCTCGAGGGAGAGATAACGTCCATAGAGCCGCCTGGCAAGAATTCCAACGTTGTACTGGACGATTTCGGAAGGGCAGCGGACGGCACAGAGACCACAGCTGAGACAGTCGAAGGAAAGATCCATCACCTGCTCGATATCTCCCTGCATGGCAGCCTGGATGTAGTCCATGACCTCCAAGTCTTGAGGGCAAGCCTTTGTACATGTGTTGCATGCCAGACAGCGGAATACTTCAGGATACAGCCTTTGTATGGTGGAAACATTCGGTTGGATTTTTTTAATATCATAGATGGCTTTTTGTCCGGGGAAGGAGGGGAGCTGAGTTAGCCACATCTCGTCTTCTACAATAGTCGTGCAGGCCAAGCCCGTATAAATTTTGTAATCGCCAGGGATCCGGTAGACCGTTGCACAGGCTCCACAGAATCCTTCTCGACAACCGGCTCCTCGTTTTATCAGATATCCTGCATACTCGATAGCTCCCATAATTGTGGCATCAGCCGGAACTTTATGAGATTTGCCCATGATATAGACAGTGGCCATCTTTTTTTCCGGGGCGATGTTCTTTGCCTTCTTTATTGCTGCTTTTTTTGTTGCCATCTTGCTGTCTCCTTTTTAATATTCTCGAGGCAATTTTTTAAGTTCAGCCCATGAATAGACCGGGCCATCTTTGCACACATAGTGTTTGCCGATATTGCATCTTCCACACTTTCCGACACCACACTTCATTTTGTTTTCGACAGTTGTATAGATTTGTTCATCCTTGAAGCCAAGAGCCTCGAGATTCTGGATGACAAACTTAATCATGATCGGCGGACCGCAGGTAATTGCGACCGCATTTTTTGGAGAAGGTTTTTTATCGAGAACATTCAAGGGAACAAACCCGACATACTCTTTCCATCCCTCTTCTTCATGATCTACCGAGAGATGAACGGTCATCTCTTTTTTCAATTCTTCAAGTTCCTCTTTGTAGATGATGTCGGGGGATGTCCGGGTTCCGTAGATAAGGGAGAGTTTCCCGTAATACGATTTTTTCCTCAGAGCTGTCTGAAGGACGGACCAAATCGGGGCCAACCCAATGCCACCTCCGATAAAGATCAAGTTTTTTCCTTTCCATTTCTCGATAGGGAAGTTGTTGCCATATGGGCCTCGAACTCCGATGATGTCTCCCTCCTGCATTGCATGAATGGCTGAGGTCACTCTTCCTGACTTCAAGATGCTGAATTGGAGATAGTCTTTTACTAGAGGAGTAGATGAAATAGAAATCATCGATTCTCCCTTGCCAAAAACGGAAAGCATAGCACATTGGCCGCATTTGTGAGTGAATCCATTGACGTCAACAAATTGTGTCCGGAATGTCTTGATTGGCCTTCCACCACCGGCTTCTTCTATGACTTCAATTATTTTTGAGAGTTTGGGAATATAAGCATTATCAGACATGGTCTCTCACCTTCTCGAGAACTTGGATAATATCTATCCCTACCGGGCATTTTGAAATGCAGCGGCCGCAGCCTATGCATTGATAATTTTTATGATTTTCGACAAAATACTGAAATTTGTGCATGATTCTTTGTCTCAGTCGGGAGGCTTTATCAGGGCGGGGATTGTGGCCTGAAGAATGCATGGTGAAATCAGGAAACTGGCAGTTATCCCATGTCCTTACTCTTTTTCCTTCGAGAGGAGAAGAAGATGTGATTTCATCCTGGATATCAAAGCAGTGGCAGGTGGGGCATAGATAAGTGCAAATGCCGCAGCTGATGCAGCTCATGGCTTCCAAGTCCCATAAATCGGCTTCAAACAGATCTTTGAGCTTAGGAGGAATCTTTTTCATGTCCTTCAGCGACCTTGGCATGGCTTTGACAGCATCCTGATGAATTTTTTCCATATCTGTCTTTTCTTTTGGTTTGGGAGCGGCGAAAAGCCCTTTGGATGCGTTAATGATTCTGTCGCCTTTTTTCGTGAAAGTCTGGACAAAAAAGCGGTCTCCAATATCCGTTAGTAAAACATCTAAACCCTCAACTGAATATGGGGATCCTTCGACTGATGTGCAGAAACAGTTGGGTGAGGGGGGTGTATTGCAGGCCAACCCGACAAGCGTGACCTGATTTCTTCTCTTCCAGTAGTAGGCATCTTCAAAGTCTCCCCCAAAAACCTTGTCCATGTGTGTGACGCCTTTTGCATCGCATGGCCGGACTCCAAAAACTACGGCTTCATTTTCTTCAGGAAGGAGCTCTTTGACTCCTGGTGTTCCATCTTCATTTTGGTTAAATTCAAGAAAGAATTCTCTTTGAGGGAAAGTGATTTGTTTAGGAGAAAGGACTGTGTTGGGATAGTCGATTGTGATCTCATTAGCGGTGACAATTTCATAGCTCCAGAGATCGTTTTTCTCAACAGGCGCGTATATTTGGTAGTTGACTAGGTCCTCTACCCATTTCGGGAAGGATTTTTTTGTCAATATCTTTTGCATAGTCTCACCTGATAAAATCTTCTGGGTCTTCATCCTTAAAGGATGAAACAAGGGAAAGTTGGTTCGGATCAAAACCCACCTCGTAATCAAAGAGGTTTTTGGCTTCTTTTTCGAGTTTCTTATTCAAAAACCGGATTGGAATGTCGAGAGGGCATACGCGTTCGCATTCACCACAGTCAATACATCGTCCAGCAAGATGAATGGCTCTAACCATATGATAGAAAAAGGTTTCTGAGGGGACAGGAGATTTATCAATCCATTTGATTTTTTGCGCTTTTTCTTCGGCGGTCGTATCTGCGGTCACAGCAAAAGAGATGGTGTCCACTACGCATTCGTCACAGTAGCACATGGGACAGACCGAGCGGCAGGCATAGCAGCGGATACATTTGTCAAATTGCTCCTTCCAAAAAGCCCAGCGTTCTTCCGTGGAGAGCTTTTCGATTTTTTCCACAGATTCGAACCGGGTTTCAGGACTGCGTTTGACTTTGTCACCAAACAGGATGTCATACACGACAGGGGATTGAGCGGGACACTCGAGGCATCGTTCGGCCAAAACCTCATCTGCATTTATTTTTATTTCGCCATTCTTGGTAGTGACGACTAAATTTCGATTTCCATCCCAGTCAAAACTGAGTGCCATTTTCCCCATGAGTTTTTTTGCCAGTTTTTTTTCGTCTATGACTCCCGTATCTTCGCAGGAGACGCCTAGGATAAAGACATCTTCTCTTGTTATGTAATTTTCCTGGAGCAGGACATTGATCGCACGGCTGTCACACCCTTTGACTATGATACCCACAGGCCTATTATCGGGGTGCTTTTCTCTGGCTTTCCGTTTTTTTTCGTCTCTTAAGAAACGAGTCAGATTGTGGATGCAGGCTGGATTCCAGATGAGATTGTCCGAATCTTCAGGATTTCTAATGAATGCCGGGACAGCGGGAAAACCATTGGATCCTTGTGAATAGCCGATGATATATTTGACTTTGTTTTCCTCGAGGATTCTGTGGGCTTCTTTTTTGAGGTCGTCGAGATTTACCATTATTGACTTCTCCCCAGCTTTTTTTGAGGTCCGAGGGGTTTGAGGATTTTCACGAAATCTTTGATTATTTCAGTGTATTTTTTTCCCTCTGCAGCTGAGACCCAGGACATCTGGAATCGTTCGGGTTCGAGACCGGTAAATTCCAGAAGTTCCTTGACCAGGGCGATTCTTCTTCGGGCGTAATAGTTACCTTTGATATAATGGCAGTCCCCGGGATGACAGCCAGATACAAGGACCCCATCCGCCCCTTTGTTAAAAGCGGACAGGATGTACAATGGAGACACGCTTCCCGAACACATGACAGTGATGGGGACTACGTTAGAGGGGTACTGCATACGTGAAACTCCGGCCAGGTCACTTCCTGCCGAGGAGCACCACTTACAGAGAAAAGCGACGATTTTAGGTTCAAATTCTTCAGCCATTATCAGCCTCCGAGGCTTGCATTTATCATTTCGTAAATCTGGAGAGGAGTTATGTTTTTGACTTCTATCGCTGCTCTCAGACATGTTGCTGAACATGTCCCGCAGCCTTCACACAAAATTTCATTAACTTCGACTTTGCCGTCTTTGAGAGACAGCGCACCATAGGGACAGACATCCACGCACATTCCACATCCTGTGCAGAGATTGGGAAAATTCTTTGCCACCTGGGGAGAATGGAAGAGATTTTCTTGAGAGAGAATGGCAACTGCCTTGGCAGCGGCTCCGGATGCCTGGGCCACTGCTTCAGGAATGTCTTTGGGTGCCTGAGCGGCTCCTGCCAAAAACATACCGGCTGTGACACTTTCGACCGGCCTGAGTTTTGGGTGGGCTTCTTGGAGGAACCCATCCTTGTCTGTGCCGATTTTAAGCAGTTTAGCCAGCTTGTCGGCGTCTTTGGAGGGCCGCATGGCTTGGGCGAGAACGACCAAGTCTGCGTTAATCTCAACATTTTTTCCTGAGAGAGTGTCGACTCCCCAGACCGTGATTTTTCCATTGTCTTCGAAAATTTTCGAAACTTTTCCACGTAGGTAGACAACATCATCTTCTTCTATAACTCTCTGAACGAATTCTTCATAGCCTTTTCCTCCGGATCGGATGTCGATGTAGAAGATGTAGGCCTGTCCATCCGGAACGTGATGTTTATAGAGCAGGGCATGCTTCGCTGTGTACATGCAGCATATTTTTGAGCAGTAGGCACAGTGCAGTTCCGGATCTCTGGAACCCGAACACTGGATGAAGACGACTTCCTTAGGCACTTTGTGATCCGAAGGACGAAGGATTTTCCCCTGAGTAGGGCCTGAGGCCGAACAGAGTCTTTCAAACTGGAGTCCATCCAGCACATCGGCGTATTTTCCATAACCGTACTCACCCATCTCTTCTTTTCCATAAAGATCAAAACCGGTGGCCACAACGATCGCTCCGACTTCCTCTTCTATAATCTCTGGTTTCTGGTCATAATCGATGGCTCCAGGATCACAGACATCGGAACATTTTCCACATGCAATGGGGAGAAGTCCGGGGCAGTTTTTGTCATCGAGAGTATAGGTTGCCGGGATTGCCTGCGGGAAAGGCATATAGATGGCTCTCCGTCCTGTTAAACCAAGGTCGAACTCATTGGATGTCACAACAGGGCAGACTTTTGTGCATTCATCACAGAGAGTGCACTTTTTGGGATCGACAAAAGTGGGATTTTTCTTAATTTTGACTTTAAAATTTCCGACGTACCCAGAGACTTCCTGGACTTCACTATATGTTAAAAGCTTGATATTCTCATGTTTCGAGACTTCTACCATCTTGGGTGATAGGATACACTGGGAACAATCGAGAGTGGGAAACGTTTCTGAAAGCTGTATCATATGTCCCCCAATAGAGGGATTTTTTTCAACCAATATGACTTCGTAGCCGGTGTTAGCCATATCCAGAGCGGCTTGGATACCTGCGATGCCTGCTCCAATAACCATCCCTCTCCTGGTGACGGGAAAGCTGATGGGATCTAAAGACTCGTTCCTAATGACTCTTTCCACAGCACTCCGAGTGATTTTTTCAGCTTTGACAGTGGCTTTTTCTTTGTCTTTGTGGACCCAACTGCACTGTTCCCTGATATTGGCGATTTCACTTTGAAATTCGTTTATGCCGCCAGCCTTTGCTGCGTTTTGGAAAGTTTTTTCATGAAGATTGGGGGAACAGCAGGAGACGACTATGCTGTCGAGGTTATTTTCTTTGATGGCATTTGTGATGAGCTTCTGGCCCGGGTCTGAACACATGTAGACATAATCTTCAGAGTGAGCGACTCCATCGTGCTTGCTGAGTTTGTCGGCGACTTTTTTTACATCTACTGTTCCAGCGATGTTTATCCCGCAGTGACAAACAAATACTCCCGTTCGTTTCTTCATTTTTTATCCCTATATGTCATTTTTTTAATTTTGCTTTTGCTTTGGATGCTGCAGGCTTTTTTGCTGCGGCCTTCTTGTTTTTCTGTAAGGCTTTTTGGCCGTGATTATAGCCTTTATCAAAGGCTTCATAGTTTCTGTCTAGGAATCGATCCGGGACTAGGCCCGGAAGAGCTTTTTTCATCGAGTCTGCTGTCACAGCTTTTGTGACAGCTGTAAAGAAACCGAGCATAACTAGATTGGCAAAAATGCGATTCCCCAATTCTTCGGCAAATCGCGTGGAAGGAATGGAAAACATTTTGATTTTTCCTCTGACAGGTTTGGGTTTAACCAGGTCGGTATCTATGATGAGAATTCCTTTATTTCCTAACTCCGGTTCATATTTATCATAAGCTTCCTGTGACATAGAGACGAGAATATCCGGAGACGTGATGTAAGGATAGAGGACACGTTCATCGGAAACGATCAGCTGTGAAGCGCATGCACTGCCTCTAGCTTCAGGTCCAAAGGCCTGGGTCATGGATGCATGTTTATCATCAAAAAGAGACAGAGCCTTTCCTGTGATGAGCGCACATCTTATGATTCCCTGGCCTCCAAAGCCAGTAAATCGAATTTCAGTCTTTTTCATGGTTGATTCTCCCATAGAGTTGATAATCGTCACCTAGAACATTAGAGAAATGCGTGTCCATAGCCTCTTGGAAAGTCGGTTTGTCCTTATCGACAAATTTTCCAACAATGAGTTTTCCTTGATAATCGATATCGACGGTTCTCGTGTCTGCGCCGTGGATAATCTCGGCTTGTTCGTAGTAGTACTTGAGTAGATTCAATCCATCCCCAAGGCGGTTGCGGCGTGCATAGAGGGTCACACAAGGTGTGATCACTTCGATAAAAGAAAAGCCCTTTCTGGATAGTGCTTCCTGGATCGATTTTGTCACTCTTCTGAGGTGGAGAGCTGTCCATCGAGCCACATAAGTTGCTCCCGCAGATTCGACAAGGTTAGGGAGACTGAATGAATATTCAAAATTTCCGTAAGGAGCTGTGGAAGCATTGGCTGTCATAGGGGTGGTGGGAGCCACTTGACCCCCTGTCATTGCGTAGTTGAAATTGTTGACGCAGATAACGGTAAGATCCATATTTCGTCTTGCAGCATGAATGAGGTGGTTCCCCCCGATTCCAAAGAGGTCTCCATCTCCACTGAAAACAACAACCTTAGTGTCTGGGCTAGCCAGTTTGAGGCCTGTAGCAAACGGAATGGCACGACCGTGTGTCGTGTGGAAGGAATCAAGCTTGACATAACCGGCCACGCGGCCTGTACAACCGATTCCGGAGACGACAGCGAGTTTATCCAGATTTTCTTTGTTCTTTTTTATGGCATCGATAAAGGATGTGACAACAGTTCCAATCCCGCAGCCGGCACACCATATGTGAGGAATCCTGTCCATTCTCAGGAGGCTTTCTATTGGATTCTTGGGTTCTCGTTTTTCGACTTTTTTCATTTTACAGCCTCCTTGATGGCCGTGAGAATATCTTTAGGATCATGGACCCAACCGCCGCAGTGGGGGACGCTTACGACTTTGCAGTTGTTTCCGGCAGAACGTTCAACTTCTCTCACCATCTGTCCATAGTTGATTTCCGGGAAAACGAATGCCTTTATTTTCTTGGCAAGCTGTTTGATCCGTTTCTCAGGGAAAGGCCAGGCCGTGATAAGCCTGAGTGTTCCAATTTTTATTCCCGCTTTTTTGGCCTGCTGAACGGCACGGACAGCGACTCTTGAGGTAATACCGTAAGAAATAACAACAACTTCTGCGCCATCGATATCATTTTCTTCAAGTTTGATAATTTTATCACGGTTGCCGCGGATTTTTTCTATGATTTGAGTCACTTTATTTTTCTGACATTCAGCATTCAAATCAGGGTAGCCCCGCTCGTCATGGGTCAATCCTGTTGTGTGTAAGCGGTAGCCATCTCCGGCTTTAACCATGAATGGGATGCCATCTTTGTCATTTTTATAGGGCAGGTAATCTTCGATGGGACCCGTGTACCATTTCCTTTCAACGACTTCGATGTCTTCTGCAGGAGGAATGATCACTTTTTCGTGCATGTGCCCAATACATTCGTCAATCATAACAAAAACAGGAACACGATAAGTTTCAGATAGATTAAATGCTTCAATGGTAAGATCAAAGCTCTCTTGGGGAGAATCCGGGCAGAGCGCGATGATTTCGTAGTCTCCATGGGAACCCCATTTGGCCTGCATCATATCCTGTTGTCCGACCAGAGTCGGAAGTCCCGTAGAAGGCCCTCCTCTCTGAACATTGGCGACGACGAGCGGTACTTCCATCATGCATGCCAGTCCGATGTTTTCCATCATCAGTGAAAATCCAGGTCCTGAAGTCACGGTCATGGCCTTTTGACCGCCCCAAACGGCTCCGATCAATGAAGCCATGGAGGCAAGTTCATCTTCCATTTGGATGAAAATGCCTCCAACTTTTGGAATTCTTACAGCAAAATGTTCCGCCGTTTCTGTGGATGGAGTTATGGGGTAGCCTCCAAAAAATCGGCATCCGGCAGCTAGAGCTCCTTCTGCAATAGCAAAGTCTCCATCGATATAATGGACACCCGTTAAAACTCCCTTAGGGTCGGCTTTGACTTTTTTCACCTTCTTCCTCCTCGTCTTTGAGTGTGACAAATAGGGCGAATTCAGGGCAGATTGTTTCACACAGCTGACAGTACATGCATTTGTCTTCATCCTTTATGTAAGGCGGATGATAGCCTTTGACATTAAATTCTTTTGACATTTCAAGCACATCATGTGGACAGTATTCCACACAAAAAGCACATCCTTTACACCTGTCTTTGTTGATATGTATCTCGCCTTTCTTAGTCTTCAAATTTCCAAAATATACCATTGTTTCCTCAGATTAATTTTTTTTCTTTTAATATGGGTTTTGGATCGATGTAGTGAAGATCAAATCCTAAACTTTCTTCAGGACAACCTAAAGCGATAGCCATGAGTTGAGAAAAATACAAGATAGGGACGGTCTTAAAATCCGGATATTTCTCCAGAGTTTTTTTCTGTCTTTGGTCTAGATTGAACGCGCATAGGGGACAGCTGACTACAACAGTTTCAGCGCCCAGTCCAGAGGCCGATGTGAGAATGCTGTAGGTCCTCTCAGCAACAATTTCAGGTTTGTCGACAGTCTGATAGGAAGCACAGCATTCGGTTTTGTAAGGAAAATCTACAGGATCTGCTCCCAGAGCGAGCGAAAGATCTTCCATTATGGTAGGATTTTCCATTTTATCAAAACCAATCTCTTTTGGACGAACGAGCAGA
>JAZFSR010000059.1:0-30491 GCA_036446295.1 Candidatus Aminicenantaceae bacterium | reverse complement strand
CATGGCCTTGATGAACTCCTTCTGAACTTCACTCCATGATATGTTTCCGATGCTCTTCTTAGTGATGATCACCAAGTCAAACGATCCCTGGAGCAAGCTTTTATTCGTTCTGTATAAGGCTCTAAACCTTCTTTTTATCCTGTTCCGAACCACGGCATTTCCAATTTTTTTGCTTGCGACAACGGCCATCCTTGAAAATGGCAGATTATTGGAAAGATAGATAAGGACGAATCCTTTTCCTCGATAACGTGAACCTTTTCTGTAGATATGTAAAAAATCTTTCCTTTTTCTGAACCTCTCGTGAGGCCTAAGGGTTTCCTTCATTAACCGGCAAGTCTTTTTCTTCCTTTTTGTCTTCGACTGTTTATAATCTTTTGACCGTCTCTAGTTCTCATGCGGACGAGGAATCCATGGTTTTTTTTTCGTTTTCTTTTGTTTGGCTGAAATGTTCTTTTCATCGTTATGTCACTTATAAGTATGAATTTAGTATGGTAATAAACCTGCTCTCCGCTGTCAAGTTTATAACGGGTTTTTTTTGGTAATCACATAAAACCCATGGAATAACTAGCCTTAGTTCTTTTCCAGATCAGTTGATGCAAAGGGATACTAGGATACAAGGGATCAAGGGGTCAAGGATTCAAGCGTTCCGGATTGGAGTTGACTCTCTTTGTTTTTGGGGATATAATACTGTCGGTATGGAATCGTTTAAGATTGGGGATACGATTGTTTATCCTAACCAGGGACTTGGGGTTGTAGAGAACATCCAGAAAGAAAAATATTACGGGGAAGAGTTTGTCATCTATCATGTCAGAATTCTAACCAACAATACTCTTGTCCTTGTCCCGCTTGCGAATGCTGAGGAAATAGGCATTAGGAAACTGATTCCGCAAAAATCAATCGAGAAAATTTATAAGTTTATGGGAAATGGTGGGGTCGAGGTCATGATGAATTGGAAGGGCCGGTACAAAGAACATGTAAGCTTGATGAGGTCCGGCGCCATCCTCGATATAGCGCTTGTTTTAAAAAGTTTGTTTTATCTGAATTTGATCAAGCCGCTTTCTTTCCGTGAAAAAAAGATGATGGAAAAAGCAAAAGAACTTATGGTTACTGAGATATCTGAGGTGAATGACTGCTCCAGTGAGGATGTTGAAAAGAAACTTCTAGATAGGCTCTCCCGATGTTTCAAAGATACCGTTCGCCGGGCCGATTCCTAATTTATAAATATGCTTTTTCCCGCCCTTCTTTTATTATTTCTGTTTCTTGTCCTCAGTGCTTTTTTTTCTTCTTCTGAAACGGCCTTTCTTGCCTCGAGTCCGTACAAATTTAACTATCTTGCTAAAAAGGGATCACGGCGAGCAAAGCTTGTGTTTGACATGCTTCAGAAGGTTGACAAGTTACTGACAACAATTTTAATCGGCAATACGCTGGTCAACGCGGCGGCGGCTTCTGTTGCCACATTCATTTTTGTCTCTTTCATTCAGGATAAAAACCAGGCTGTTCTCTATGCGACGCTTGTGACAACTGTTCTCATCCTTATTTTTTCGGAGATTACACCCAAAACATATGCGGCCTATAATCCAGTCAAGACTACGCTTCTCTTCGTCCAGCCTTTGAGGATTTTTATCTTTCTGTTTTACCCGTTCATCAAAGTCATTACGTTTGGTATCGGCATGATCTTTCCCTCTTTCAGAAAGCGTTCAGGTCTTTCCCGCACGATAAGTGAAGAGGAAATGAAAGCCGTCTTATCTGTCGGGATACAAGGGATGTCTTTGCGACGTAGAAAGATGATTTCGGGAATCCTGGATATCGGATCTCGCCCAGTCAAAGACATCATGGTCCCAAGGCCTCAAGTTAAAGCTATTTCTATCGATGCTTCCTTGGATCAAGTTTTGCACATTGTTCATTCTGGGGAGTTTTCGCGGTTTCCCGTCTACAGAGAAACTCTTGATAACATTCTTGGTTCCATTCATACGAAAGATTTAATTCCCTATCTTGTCGATGGAAAAAAATTCAAGGTGAGTGAAATCCTGAGAAAACCCATCTTTATTCCCGAATCCGCACCGGTCGAGAATATCCTTCTCCAAATGCAGGAAGCGGCACAGCATCTGGCTTTTGTAGTAGATGAATTCGGAAACATGGAAGGCATTGTGACTCTAGAAGATGTTATTGAGGAGATCGTCGGTGAGATTCAGGATGAATATGATCATGAACAAGAGGAAAAAATCCTTCAGATTGCGGAATTTGAATTCATGGTTCAGGGCGATACTCCGGTCAAAGACGTGAATCAGAAATTATTCCTTCAAATCCAAGAAGCAGGGGAGTACACGACGATTGCCGGTTTTTTCTTGAAAGAATTCGGGAAAATCCCAAAAAAGGGAGACTCTCTGGATTACAAGGATCGCAAGTTTGTTGTTGACAGGATGACCAAACGCCGAATCAGCCGCCTCCTGATCTCTCTTCCCGGCAAAAAGGAGCCTTCATCCTGATGAGAGTTATAGCGAAGAACAAAAAAGCCTTTTTTAATTATGAACTCATAGAGACTTTTGAAGCAGGCATCTCTTTACTTGGGAGCGAAGTGAAATCCATCCGTGAAGGCATGGTCAGCTTGAAGGAAAGTTATGCCGAAATAAAAGAGGGAGAAGTTTTCCTCATCAGCTGTCATGTCAGCCCCTACGATCCTGCCAATATTTTTAATCATGATCCCCTAAGAGAAAAAAAACTGCTTCTGCACAGAAAAGAGATCAAACGTTTGATCGGCAAGATAAAAGAGAAAGGACTGACGCTTGTCCCTGTAAAAATTCTTCTCAACGACAAAGGAAGGGTCAAGGTGGAAATCGCGTTGGCCAAAGGAAAAAGAGTTTATCAAAAGAAAGAGGCTATCCGCCAGAGAGACCAAGATCGGGAGATGAGGACCGAATTAAAGCGGTACCGTTAGTTTGTAAGCCTGTTTAATGGCTTCAATCATACTTTTTGGATTGGCCTTTCCGGTTCCTGCGATATCAAAAGCCGTGCCATGATCCGGAGATGTTCGGACAAAGGGAAGCCCAAGGCTGACATTGACACCATCCTCAAACGATTCCAATTTAAAGGGGATGAGGCCCTGGTCATGGTAGAGGGCAATCACAATTGTCCGGGATTGATTCATTGCCTTTCTGAAGACAACATCCGGAGGAAACGGTCCCTGAATATGAATCCCTTTCTCCTGGGCATCTTTTACGGCGGGGGCAATTTCATTGTCTTCTTCTGAGCCCATAAGGCCTTGTTCCCCGGCGTGCGGATTCAATCCCGCAACGAGAAATTGGAAGTGGCCACCTTCACGGGTTGAGAGGCTGTCGGAAAGCCTGAGGAAGAAGTGGAAGAGTGCATTCCTTTCTATCCTCTCGAGCGCTTTCCGGAGGGAGAGGTGATGGGAGAAAAGAGCTACCTTTAATCGTGATGACCAAAAACACATGATAACCTTGGGATAGAAATGGCTGAGGTATTCTGTGTGTCCCGGCCAGCGGATGCCCGCCAGTGACCAGGCTTGCTTTGAAATGGGTGCAGTCACCAAAGCGTGTAAATGGCCTTCCCTGACCTGTTTAACGGCTTCTTCGAAATAGCGAAAAGACAAAAGGCCGCTTTCCTTTTGGAGGAGCCCGGTCTTGAAAGATTGGGGGAAAGTGCCTATCTCGACAAGTGAAAATTTTGTTTCAGATGAAGAGGAACCTTCCTGAAAGGGTTCAATCTTTAGGGTGATATCCAAGGCCTTCAACTCTTCTTGAATGGCGGCAAAAGACCCAAAGAGGAGATAGCGGGCTTTGGGGAGCGTGTGAGATGAAGACAGTGCTTTAAGGGTGATTTCGGGTCCGATTCCAGCCGGATCCCCAAGGGAAATCCCTATTTTTGGCAGGAAAACTATACCTTTTTTTCGGTAGATTTTGGCCGTCCTTTTTTTTCAGCAACGTCCATATCTGTATCTTCAAGCTTATAGATGTACTTTACACTTCTTTTATATATCAAGAGATTTGGGGCCTCATTACGGTTGAGTTTGATGCAGTTTCTGTCATACCACTCAATGACTCCATCGATGGTCTCTCCATCCATAAAGACAATACGGACATGCGTTTTTTTGTTCATCTGTTTGAGATAGTAGTAGTTTTCGGCAAATGTTTCGGACGCAGGATGAATTTTCTTTTTCACGGTCTCACGACTCATTTTTTCTTTGTATTCATTGAGATTAGGCCGTATAAGCTTCCTGTTCATAATATTTTTCTCCAAACCCGTTTAATTGTGTGGGAGCTAGTGAATATTTCTGTGAATTTATTCTACCAAAGGTTGTCCCAAAAAGCAAACTTTTCCCCTGCCCCATGCGCGCTCTTTATTGGTTTTAGATCTGTGCTGATTTAAATCCGAGTTTAGTTTTTACGGCCACAGTCACTGAGTCAGAGATCGAATAGAACGTGGGGAGAATGATCAAAGTGAAAAATGTTGAGGTTGTCAGACCTCCGATGATGGCCACAGCAATCGGGGCCCACATTTGAGCCCGGCGGCTCACAGCCGGAAAGAGGTTCGGAAGAAGGATGGGAAGGGCCAGTGGGAGGACGCCGACCATGGTTGTAATAGCTGTCATGATGATGGGTCTCATTCTGTCCTTTCCACCCTGGACTATGGCTTCATTTTTGCTCATGCCCGATTTTCTCAGGCTCCGAATGTGGTCGATTAGAATAATCCCGTTATTGACCACGATTCCAAATAGAGTTAAGAGTCCTAGGTAGGAGGAGGTGTTGAGTGTGATGTTGGTGATGAAGAAGAAGGTGGATACACCGAAAAGGGCCAAGGGAACGGTGAGCAGAATCGTGAACGGATGAACAAAGGATTCGAATAACGAGGCCATTATTATGTATATAAAAATCAGAGCAAGGATAATGGCCAAGCTTGATTCACCCTGGGATTCTTGGAAGTTTCTGAATCCACTTCCCAAACTCCACGTGTAGCCCTCAGGAAAGGAGATTGTCTCCATAGCCGTGCGAATGTCGCCCGAAATGCCCATCATTCCCTGAGATTTTGTGTTCACTCGGATGGCCAGTTTTGATTTTTTATTTTCCTTTCTAATGGATGTAGATCCCATCCTGTATGAAAAATCCGCTATCGCAGAGATGGGAATCCTCTTGTCTTGAATCTGAAGGCTGAGATTCCTGAGATCTGTCTCAGAGAAACCCTCTTCACCCTGTATCTTAAGGATGATATCGATCTCTTTGTTATCCATCTTAAATCGTCCAACTGGCCTTTCCGAAATTGATGAAGAGATGGTCTGTGCGATCATCCGGCTGTTGACTCCGGAGCTTTCGGCCTTCTTTCGGTCCACCTGGATCACCAATTGTGTACTTCCTCCCTCAAGGTCACTGGTCACGTCCTCGACATCTTTAACAGTTCGGATTTTTTCCATGACCATAGGCGCTAGCTCTGTTAATTTTGTATAGTCCATTCCGATCAGCTCGACTGAGATACCCATTGAATGACCACCCCGGCCAAACCTCTGTCCGTATTCGTAGGTGATTCCCGCTCGTTCTGGGAGCAATTTTTTAAGGTTTTCTTTGATCTCTTCCACGGATGGGCCGTCGTCGGTCAGGTTCAGCTCGATCCTTCCCTGGAATCGGCCCTGCCGTGCGAAGCTGACTCCGAATTCAATTGTTAAGTGCTCTATGCCCAACTCTTCTTTTCTGGGCAAAAGAATCTCTTCGTATGAGCTGAAAAGAGTTTTCATCTGGTCAAGCGTGAAGCTTCTTGGCATGTATACGGTAAGATTAACTTCCCTTTCAGAGCTTCTGGGCATGAATTCACGCTCTAGATTTAAAAATAAGAAAGCTGCTGAAACCATAAAAGCCAGGGCGACTCCCACAATTAAAGTTTTGGTTTTCCAGTTTTTGATGTTGAAAATGATGATTTTTTCATACAGGTTGGTCATTTTGACAAGCCATCGGGCCTTTTCTTTGGATTTCCCGGCAAGAAGGCGGCTGCTGGCAAGAGGAATGAATGTGAGTGCGACCATAAGGGAGGCAATCAAGGCGAGGGATATTGTCAGAGCAAAGTCTGTCATAAATCGACCAAATCCGGATTTAGACATAAATCCTAGAGAAACAAAAACGACCAAAGTGGTCAATGTTGAAGCCGTGACGGCGAGAACCACTTGACTGCTTCCTATTGTGGAGGCCTCGAGGGCAGAATAGTTCTTCTCCTGACGAAGTCGAAAGATGTTCTCCAGGACAACAACGCTGTTATCCAGCAGCATCCCAACGGCCATCATCAATCCACTGAGGGATATGATATTGATCGTAACATCGGCCCCGAAGACGGTCTTATAGAGATACATGAGGCTGAACGTGAACACGATGGCCATGGGGATAGCGATTCCAATGATAATGGTTGTGCGGAATTTTCTCAAAAAGAAAATCAGCACCAAAATTGCCATGAGCCCGCCGACCATTCCTGAAATTGCCAAATCCTTCAGGCTTCTGAGGATATCCACAGATTGATCCATATAGAAAATAGTTTGAATGTTTTCCAGTACGGGTTCGGTTCTTTGGATTTGGATCATCGTATTCTTGACGGCCTTACAGACATCAACAATATTGGCGTTGGAGGCACGATAGATTTGAAAGCGGACGGTCTCATTTCCATCGAGACGGTTAAACTGTTCTTGCTTGGGATAATCGTAGGTGACGGATGCAACATCGGCGATAGAGAGGCCTTTGCTATTTAGAGGAAGGCTTTTAATTTCTTCTAGGATTTTCAATTCTCCCGGGATTCGAGTGACGTATCGGAGGTTGTCGTCTTCTACATATCCGGCAGAAATATTGATGTTGTTGTTGCGAATGGTATTGATGAGGTCCGCAATACGGATGGAGGAGGAATAAAAAACCTCAGGCTTCAGGAAAATGGTGAGAACCTTGTTGCGGAGTCCTCGAATGTCCACATTGGCGACTCCCTCGATCCTTTCCAGTTCCTGCATGATAAAATTTTCAGACCAGTAATTAAGGGTTTCCAAATCTCCAGGCATGGTTACGCTAAAATTGATGACAGGGCGGTCGTTCATGCTGAAACGGCGTATCCGGATGTTTTCAAGATCATCGGGGAGCTTGTCCCTAATCAGATCAAGCTTATCCCGAATTTCCATGGAGGCCACGTCCATATTAGTGCCTGATGTGAACTGCATATGGATAGAGGAAGACGAATCCGACGAGGTCGAACTGAGCGTGTCAAGGTTTGAGACAGTAGCCAGAATATCTTCTATGGGTCGGGTGATGATCCGTTCCACTTCCTCAGGAGAGGACGACGGATAGGGGATCTGCACCATGAGACCGGGGAAGGAGATATCGGGCATCATTTCAAGTGGAAGTTTGGTTATGGATATGATGCCAATGGTGATGAATATAAGCATCACCACGATGATGGTAACGGGTTTTTTAATAGAAAACTCAGGGAGATTCATTGTTCTTTCCCCTTTTTTAATAACGGAAATTTGTACTCCGCCTTTATGGGTTGGGTTTCTTTGACAATCATGTTATAGACAAGTGGAATGAAAACTAAGGTCAGGAATGTGCCGAAAAACAGGCCCCCGATCAATGTTAGGGCAAGCGGAATGCGGATCTCAAAGCCTTCATTAAAATCCAGGGCCATGGGTGTGAGCCCCAATATGGTCGTGATCGTCGTCATGAGGATGGGCCGCCACCTAACCTGGGCCGCCTTTTTTATGGCATCGATTTTTTTCATGCCGCGCTTTTGGAGTTGGCCGATATAGTCGACAAGAACGATAGCATTGTTGACGATGATTCCGGAAAGGATAACTAATCCGATGAGCACGATCACATTGATGGACATGTTTGCGATCAATCCGACAAGAATGACTCCAATAATACCGAGTGGAATGGTGAACATAATAATGAGGGGCTTTATAAAGGATTCGAACTGAGAGGCCATCACAAGATAGACTAAAAAGATGGCCAGGAGGATGGCAAAGATCATGGAGGAGAAGGCCACATCCTGCTCCATACTTTGCCCGGCCAGGTAAATCGTGCTGTCGGGAGGTTTGTCTATGGTCACGGCCGCAGCCATAATTATTTCCTTGGCTTCGTCCAGGGCGATTCCGGAGATATTGCCGGTAATCACAGCAGATTTTTGCTGAGAGATCCGTCTGATCTCGGCCGGACCCTCACTGATGCGAATGTCTGCCAGCGCTCGAAGAGGCACCATAACTCCCAAACCATTTCTGATATTGATGCGGGAGATCTTGTCCACGCGGTCCCTAAAGTTCTCAGAGAGACGGACACGGATGTCGATTTCCCGGTCGCTTTCAATAAATCGCGTGGCGATTTCTCCTTCGATTTTATTTCTAATCTGTGATCCCACAGAATTGATGGTCATATCTTGTGATGCGAGGATCGCTCGGTTGAAGACGATCTGGATTTCGGGGTAGCCTTCCTCCATGCTGGATTTTAGATCGATAATGCCTTCAGCACTCCGCAGTTTCTCCAGAAGTTCATCCGAAATCCGTTTGATCACATCCAGATCTTTGCCCGACACGACGACTTCCAATGGGGCTTTGAACGAAAAAAGCCGAGGTTTATAGACCTTGAATTTAGTGGTTGTGAATTTGCTGAGATCCGACCTAACTCTCTCCATGATCTGGTCTTCTTTTTTGCCCAGAATCCCTTCCTTAAGCCGGATCGTAAATTCTGAGAGGTTTTCTCTCTCTTCCTGAAAGGAAATTCCACCCAAAGACCCTTTTCCTATCAATTCGTAAATGTTTTCGATCTCCTCATACTGCTGTAGTGTATCCGTGATATCTGAGACAATCCTGGCATTTTCAGAAAGAGATGTTCCGGGTTTAAATTCGACATTGATCAAAAATTCACCCTGTGAGATAACAGGAATCAGTTCCTGTCCCATGGTGCGTGTCATATAGATCGAGAAAATAAACAAGAGAAACACCGCTGCAAAAATGATTGTTTTATGGCTGAAAGAGAAGTCCTGGCTCTTTTTATAGGATTGATAGAATCGGTCATACACTTTGTCCACGGGTTTAAAAACAGATTTAATAAACATGGAGAAGCGTTCTTTGGATTGCTCCCTCCGCAGGGTAGAATTCAACATGGGGACTAAGGTCAGAGAGACGACAAGCGAGGCAAGAAGGGAAAAGGTTACGGTCAGGGCCATGTCTTTAAACAGCTGTCCCGCGATTCCCTCCACAAAGACGATGGGAAAAAACACGGCGACGGTAGTAAACGTTGAGGCGGTTACGGCTCCGGCTACCTCGGAAGTACCTTTCAAAGCAGAGTTATAGAGGTCCACTCCATCCTCCCGGTACCGCTGGATAGACTCCAGCACAACGATGGAGTTATCCACAAGCATACCAATGCCAAGGGCCAAACCTCCTAACGATATGATGTTGAGTGAAATATTTGACATGTACATCAAAAAGAACGTGATGATAACTGAGATGGGAATAGCGGTCCCGATAATAATTGTGCTCCGCAGATTTTTAAGGAAATAGAGAAGAATAAGTATGGCTAGAATCCCTCCAATAATGGCCGTTTGAATGACCTGGCGGATTGTGTTTTTTATAAACTTAGCCTGGTTGGTAATGACCAGATAGTCCAAGCCTCTTGGCTTGAGAACGTTTTCACGGACTCGAGCCAGCCTTTCTGTGACCAAGTTTGAGACCGTGACTGTATTGGCATCGGCCGCTCTATAGATAGCGGCTTCGATACACTCCAGTCCGTTGATCTTCGAGATGACCTTCCGTTCCTTATACCCCCGGAAGACTTCGGCAAAGCTTCCCAGTTTTATAAGAATGTTGTCTCGCCTTATAATGATGATATCTTTGATTTCTTCGACAGACTTGAACTCGTTGACCGTACGGACGAGAAATTGGCTATCTTGTTGTTTTAAAATACCGGCGGATAAATTGACATTTTCCTGAGACAACCGGCTGACGACCGTGGATATCGGGATATTGAGAAGGCTGAGTTTCTGCTCGTCGATATCGATATGGATCTCATCTTCGAGACCACCGGAAATTGAGCATGCGGCCACACCCTCGATGCTTTCCAGCGCCTGCTTAAGTTCTGTTTCCGCAATATAGCGGATTCGAGACAGATCGGAATCTCCGGTGATTCCCAGCTTCATGATGGGCTCCTGATTGGGATCATACCTCAGAATGATTGGCTTCCTTGCTTCCAGCGGCATCCGCATCAGATCCAGTTTTTCACGAACTTTTAAAGTGGCGAAATCCATATTTGTGTTCCAGGCAAACTCGATAGTGACTTCCGAAAGCTCCGCTCTGGACACCGAAGAGATCCGGATCACATTATCAATGACTCCACAGGTCTCTTCGATCGGCTTGGAAAGGATGTTCTCAATTTCTGAAGGAGCGGTTCCCGGATATTCGGTTTTAATGGTCAGTGTCGGGTAAGATATATTAGGGAGCAAATTAAGATTTAGCCTGGAATACGAGATAAACCCAAATATCAATGCGGCCATTGTGAACATAGATATGGCGACGGGGCGGTTGATGGAAAACTTGACGATTTTCATTGGACGACTTTGACTCTCTGTCCATCTTTTAGAGATTCGGTTCCCACGGTGACAATCAGTTCTCCTTCCTCAAGGCCATCGATAATTTCAACCATGTCTTCTTCAAACAAACCGATGGTGATCTCTCTTTGTTCCGCTTGCATCCGATTGAGTACAAAAACAAAAGTTTTATTCTGCTTATAGAGAATGGCTTTGCGGGGTATGACGAGGATGTCCTCTTTTTGACCGACGATGATCCGAACTTCGACGAACATCCCTGGCTTCATCTGGAGAGACTCCTCAAATACTTCAATAGTCACTTTGACGGTTCCTGACTGGACATCGATTCGAGGATTGATCAGCTTGACGGTTCCCTTAAACATGGATCCCTTCAGGATATCGGTGGTAATTTCCGCAATCATTCCCGGAGTCAATTTGATGGAATCGGCCGAAGGAACAAATACCCGAACGAGTAGCGGAGAAAAATCTTCGATCGTGTAGACCTGCTGGTTTGCGTTGACCTTGTCTCCGACCTCAATCAATCTCTCTGTGATATATCCCTCCGCCAGGGCTCGAATCTTGGTCCAATTCAACTGGATCTGCAGATTCTTAAAGGCTTCCTGTCGGTTGTCATAGTCGAGCTTTCTCTGGTTCAGCTGAGTTTCTGCGGCGAGATATTCCTGCTGCGAAATCAGTTCTCTGTCCATGAGTTCCTGACTGCGTTCGAGTGTTCTTTTTGCCTCTTCATAACTGAGTTTGGCCTGTTCAAGCTGAATGCTGGCCTGTTGATAACCAATCTTGATTTCTGTGTCGTCGAGGAGAGCCAGGATATCATTCTCCTTCACATAGGCGCCCTCCTCCCGGAGGATTTCTTTAACATATGTGGAAAGTCGGGAATGGAGTTCAATCGTCCGCTCCGGCTCAACGACTCCATTGAGAATAAGATAGGAGTTCAGATCTTTCCGGCTGACGCGTTCGACATTGACAAGGGGAGCCTCTCCCCCTCCCTGCATCTGTGCCAGCATCTCTGCCACCCTCTCTTTTGGGATCATTCCGGATTTGATGGCGGCCTTCATTTCTTCCGGGATATCCAGCTTGTCTATATCGATGTCCTTGCTTTCTGCACCTTCTTGAGTTGAAGCTTTTTTTGCGGGAGCTTTATCTGACGGGGAATCCTGTGTTCCGGACTTTCCGCACCCCGCCATCAGGCCTACACTTAGGATGAAAATCAAAATCATTAATTTTTTCATTGTTTCTCCATAGAAAATCTCTAATCGAACGGCTTCAATAAAGTTTTTGAATGAACAAAAACAAAAATATTTATTCTTATATAGTTAAGACGAAAAAAAACAGATTTTCTTTCACTTATTCTTTAAAAATAGGAAGAATGTTTAAGTGTAGCCATTGGGGACTAAAGAATCACCTAAATTCTATCGATTTTTTAGAGATTTAAGGATACAAGAGTTCAAGGGGTCAAGGATTCAAGTGTTCTGAACCCCTTTCTTTATAAATTCTCGCTTACTTAATCAATGGCTGGAGAGCCTTAAACCAGTTGAGGGCCAGGCGTCTGTAGCCTTCTTCGGTGGGGTGCACTTCGGGAAGAAGGCCTGGCTCATTTATAAAGAGCGTAGTGTTATCCACGACCGGAAGGTTTTCCTCTCTCCCAATTTTTAAAATAAGAGGATTGATTTCGCTGGTCACGCGCTCCTGTGATTCAGGAGAGAAAGGGAAGGAGACTCCCTCTGGAATAGGGAGGATTGTGGAGAGAAGTATGCGTGATTTATTCCCATCCGGGTCTTTGAACTGGCTGAAAATGGCTAAAATATCTTTCATGTTTGCGTAGAACTGTTCTTTGGAGGTCCTATCATGGTCGTTGCGGACATCATTTGTCCCCAAAAGAATGCAGATAAAATCCGGATGTTCTTCCTCTAGAGATTCCCTGTTTTTCTGCAGATAATCCAAATACTCTCCTGTTGTGTGCCCGTTCTGTCCATAATTAAAGACCTTGGCCTGGATTCCTTCAGAAATGAAAATTTTTTTTAGAAATCCCGGGTAAGGAGATTCCGTGAGGCTGTCTCCGGCACAGAGGACAATAACTCCTCGTTGAGATGAAGAGCAGGATAAATAGAGAAAGAGAAAAAGAAAGAAAGTTATGGAGCATGCCGTCCTTGCCTTCATTCTTCACCTGTCACCCTTCGATTTTTTCTTTTTTTAGACTCTGAAAAATGAGAGGAAGGACGATGAGTGTCACCAAGGTGGACGTTATGAGTCCCCCAACAACAACGGTGGCCAAGGGCCTCTGAATCTCCGCTCCCGGACCCCGGGCAAGAAGGAGAGGCAGAATGCCAAAAATAGTGGTAAAGCTTGTCATCAGGACCGGTCTAAGTTTTGTTTGCACTCCATCCAGAATGGCCTCTTTCATGGGCAGGCCGTCTTTTAATTTGCGGTGAAATGCGGAGATCAGGACAAGGCCGTCCTCCAGTGCGATACCAAATATCGCTATAAATCCAATGGAAGCAGGAACGCTCAGATATAGACCCGATATCTTCAAGGCAATGATTCCCCCTGTCAGTGCCAGCGGAATATTGATGAGGATGATCAAAACTTCCTGGAAGGAATTGAAAATTGTAAACAGCAGGAGTGCGACAAGGACGAGAGTGATAGGCATGATCAGGCCCAGCTTTTTGTTGGCTCTCTGCTGGAGTTCAAACTGGCCTCCCCAGGACATGGAGTATTCGGGAGGAAGAGTCACGGTGTCTTCGATTTTTTTCTGGGCTTCTACCACGAACCGTCCAATGTCCCTCCCTCTTATGTTAGCCTGGATGGTGATAAACCTTTTATTGCGTTCCCTGCTGATGGATCTGGCGCCGAGGACCTCTTCCGTGGTGGCAAGCTGCTTCAGGGGGATTTGGCCCCCATCGGGCAGGCGGATCAAGAGATTTTCGATGTGCTCAATGCTTTGGCGGAACTGTGATCCGAACCGAAGGAAGATATCGAACCTTTTTTGCTCTTCATAGACCTGGCCCAAGGTGATGCCTCCAACCGCCGCTTCGATGGTCTCCTGAATGTCTTGGATGTTGATGCCGTAGCGTGCAATTTGTGATCTATCCAAGTTAATCTGAATATGGTTCTGTCCGGTGAACTGTTCTACCTGGACATCTGAAGCTCCTGTGACCGTTGCAAGCTGGTCCTTGATCTGAATGGCTTTGTCTTTGAGAATTTCAAAATCCTCGCCGTAGAGTTTTACAGCCAGCTGAGCTCTCACTCCGGTGATGAGTTCATCAAGATTGTGAGCGATAGGCTGTGTCATATTCAACGTGATGCCGGGGAAATCTTCCAGATGGTGTTCGATCTCATCGATAAGTTCATCTTTGTGCTTGAACCGCTTCCATTTCTGAATGGGCTGAATCTGGATGAGTATCTCGGCATCGTTGATAAGATGGGCATGGCTCCCGACCTCTCCCCGCCCAATCCGGCTTAGAATCCCTGTGATTTCCGGTATGTCGATTAGGGTTTTCTCAATGGACGAAGTCATGGCAATCGTCTCTGCAAGGCTGATGTTGGGATCGAATGTGGCTCTGAGGTGGAGAGTCCCTTCTTCCAGGTAAGGGATGTACTCTCTTCCCATAAATGGAACAAGGCCCAGGCCTATGGCGAACACAACAACGGTGATGAAAAAAACCCTCTTTCTATGTCTTTGGCAGTTCTTGAAAAACGGGATATATATTTTTTTTGCATTCCTGATCAGGAATGGTTCTTGTTTTACGACGCTCTTTTTACGCATAAGGTAAAAGGTGAGAGGCGGGATGGAGATGAGTGCAAAGATCAATGATCCAACCAATGCAAAGGCTATTGTGAATCCCATAGGACGGAACATGATTCCTTCCGTTCCTGTTAGCGTGAAGATGGGAAGAAAGACGAGGATGATGATAATGATGGCAAAAAACAGGGGGCGGCCCACTTCTTCCCCGGCGGTGATGATCGCCTTAATCTTGGATTCATGGGGGATCTGGAGATGACGGTGGATGTTTTCTACAAAGATGATTGCGGCATCGGCAATCAAGCCGATAGCTATGGCAAATCCGCCGAAAGATATCAAATCGGCGGCGAGGTTGATCCTCTGCATCATAATAAAGGAAAACAGGATGGAAAAAGGCAGGGAGATGACGGCGATGAGCGCCGAGGGAATATTTCCCATAAAAAGGAAAAGAACAAGGACGACAAGAATAATGCCTAAAATGAGATTTGTGGAGACCGTCGAAAAGGTGTTTTTCACCAGTAAAGCCTGGTTATAAAAGGGGACGATCCGTACACCTTCAGGGAGTGACTTGTTGATGACCTCGATGCGTTGTTCGATGTCCGCAATGACTTTTGCCGTGTTGGAGCCGAAGAGTTTGAGCACCATACCGACGACTTTTTCTCCCTCTCCATTGGCCATTGCCGAACCTCTTTTTATGGCCGGCAGGATCTGAACCTCAGCAACATTTTTAAGGAAAATAGGTGTTCCTTCATAATTGGCGACCACTATGTTTTCCAGGTCTTGGACTGTTTGAATGAGTCCGACACTCCTGACGATATATTCCTCTTTTCCCCGGGTGATAAAGCCGGCGCCGACATTCTGATTATTCCTGCGCACTCCTTCAATGAGGTCTGAGATGGTGAGATTGTATTTAAGGAGGAGCTGAGGGTTTGTGAGGATTTGGTACTGTTTAACGTCTCCGCCAATACTCAAAACCTGAGACACCTCCGGGACAGACTTCAGTTCGTACTTGACCAGCCAGTCCTGGAGGGTTCGAAGTTCCATCAGTGAATGTCCCTCTCCTTCGAGATAGTAGAGATAGACAAGTCCCAATCCTGTAGCGATAGGCCCGAGCTCTGTGTTGTGGACCTGCTCGGGAAGAGTCTCTTTGGCTTCGATGAGACGCTGGGCGACCAGCTGTCTGGCCCAGTAGATGTCGGTGCCATCTTCGAAATAGACATTGACGATGGAGAGAGCGAAGGTGGAGACGGAGCGGATATTTTTGACTTTGGGCAGGCCGAACATAGCGGATTCAATCGGATACGAGATGAGCCGTTCAATTTCTTCCGGAGCCATGCCGTGTCCTTCTGTGTAAATCTGTACTAGGGGGGGAGATGGATCCGGAAACACATCAATGGGGAGACTCTGGAAAGCCACAAGTCCCAGGACGGCCACAATAACCGTCGTCATGATGATGAAGACACGCTGCTTGAGAGAGAATTGAATGATTTTGGATATCATCGGTTATCCCAGCTGTTTGTGATTAATGAACATGCGCATGTCCAAAGGTCGCTTTGGTCAGTTCTGTTTTGAGATAAAAGGCGCCCTTAATGGCAAGCTTATCGGTGGCTGTCAAACCTGCGGTAATGACTCTTAGGCTGCCGATTTTTAATCCAAGAGAGACATGGCGGACGGTGAAGACATCCTCTTCCTCGAGGACAAACACGACTTTTTCTCCTTCAAGATTTTGGACCGCCTCATCCGGAATCACAAGAGTGTTCTTGGCTTCAGATATATTTTCGATAATGCCCTGGATGTACATGTTGGGTTTAAGAAGGCCTTCTGAATTATTGATCGCGACACGAATTTTAACGGTCCTTAACTGTTTGTCGACGAGATCGCTTATATAGGTTATTTTGCCTTTAAATGTCCTTCCCGGGTAGAGTGAGGATTCAATGGCGACCGTACTGTTTTTGTTGATAAAGGGCAAGTCTTTTTCATAGGCATCCAGCAAAGCCCAGAGAGTGCTGAGATTGGAGACAGTAAACACTGTTTTTTCGGGAGCGACATGCTCTCCAAGGATAACATCTCGAAAGACAACGGTTCCGCTGAGAGGGGAGAGGATGGGGAGATTGGGATCGGCGATCTCACACATGTATTCCTCATTTTTAAGGGCGTCACACTTTGAAATCAGAGCATCGATGTGTTCGTGAGTTAAACCGTAGGAGTGAAGAGTTGATCCACGGACTCCATATTCTGTGACGAGCTTGTCGTACTCTGCTTCCCGTCTCAAAAACTCCTTTTCCTCCAGGGCTTTTTCTTTAAACAGATTTTGAGCCCGTTCCAAGTCCTTCTGACTTAGATTCAACCGGGCTCTTGTTTCCAGAAAATCCGCTTGAGCCTGGGCAAATTCCGGAGAATTGATGGTGCAGAGGGGTTGGCCCTTCCGGACCTTTGTCCCTAAGTCGACAGCGAGGGCAATCACTTTCCCTGCAACATAAGAGGAGATGTGGGCTGTCTCGTTCTGGTTCATTACGAGGACTCCGGGGAGTGAAAGTCTTGAGACGATGTCGTTCGAAACGGCGGAACCGATTGTTATACCCCAATCTTTCTGCTTTTCCAGGGAAACCTGCACATCTTGGTGTTCTTCCTCTTCGTGCTCTTCTGCCTGAGGATCTGCACTGGGGAGTGCTTCGTCTTCCTCATGAACATGTCCTTCTTGGTCGTGCTCATGAGTGTCTTCTTCCTGAGCTACAGGGGCATTATTATTTTGACCCCCACAGAAAACCAAAAGTAGAATAGAGAGCAGAACAATATATTTTTTCATTTGATGTCTTCTCCAATCGTTTTTTCAAGAGACGCCTTATCTATATTCCAGTTGAAAAGAGAATTTTGGTAGTCAAACATGATGCTGAAAAAAGTCCGCTGTGAATCCAGGTAGTCTATAAGCGAAATTTCTCCCTCTTGATAGCTCACTTCGGAAATTTTCAGGCTTTCTTCGGCTTGTTTGAGGAGGCCTGTATGGAAGAGGTTGAGCGTCTGCTCGGACAAGTGAAGCTTACTCAATTTGGATTTGACTTCGGTGGAGACATCGAGACGTAAGGCCCTCAGCTCGGCTTCGTATTGTCTTGTAAGAAACTCGGCTTCGGCGATCTCCCTGGAATTGAAGTTCCACAATGGGATATCCAGTGACAGTCCAAAACCTTTGTTTGTACCGTCCAGCTCTTTATTGCTGAAACCGGAAAGTTTAAAATCGGGAAGTCTTCTCCATTTGATGCGGCTCAAGTTGTTCAAAGCGGCCTTGACCTCAAATTCTTTTTGTTTGATCAGAGGATAGGAAAGCAGTGTTTTGGCCACAAGAGAGTCCTCTTCTTCAGAAAAGGGAAAATAGTCCAGAACTCCGCTGACATTAAAATTTGAGGGAAGTGAATTGTTGAGGAGCGAATTGAGACTCTCTTTGACGAGAGCCAGTTCGGCCTGGATTTTGTTGAGTTCGTTCTTGGCCTTAAGTGTTTCCACGCGGAGCTTGATGGCCTCTAATTCTTTGACTTCTCCGAATTGGACTCTTTTTTCGATGAGACGCTGGATTTTGGCGATAGAGTCAAAGTTTTTTTTAGCCAGTTCATCGATATTTTTAAGTAATAAAACCCTGAAAAACAAATTTTTTATCTCAAAGACAAGTTCAAGTTTTGAGAAGTCAGACAGGCTTTCTGAAGCCTTCCATGTGTTTTCAAAGACAAGGATACGGTGGCGCCGTTTAAACGGATTTTCGATCGGCTGGCTGATGGTGAATTCGCTTGTATTACGGATCTCAAGGCCGTCATAGGACTCTCCCTTTCCGGCCTGGACTTCGAATTTCGGGTTGGACAACCGTTTAGAAGCAAGAAAAGCTTCCTGTTTTGCCCGGACCTCACTTTGCCTTGCCGCAATTAGTGGATTCTTTTCAAGCCCGATACGGATGATGTCCTCAAGAGTAAATTCTGTTTTTTCTTGTGAAAAACCGAGGGCCGGAAGGAGCAAAACAAAGATAATGAAAAAATTACATAGTGTTTTCATAGTTATGCTCTATTTTAAAGTTTCTCTCAAATAATGCAAGCGGCTGGTTTTTTATCTTTGGTTTCTATCCCGATTAGTTGATTCAGTCTATGCAGAGGATAATCAGGATCATGAGGATTCGAGGATTCTAGGGTTCAAAGATTCAAGCGTTCTTGACCCCTTGAATCCTAAAAATCCTGCCAACTCTTTTAGAGATGATCCATAATTATCTATTCAAAACATCGGATATGGAAATATTCTTTTCTGAAAGGATCACACCCGTGGATCTTTGCAGCCGTGCCTGAGAAAGATTGTAGTCCATGATCGATCGGAGTTCCATGATTTGTGCGTTGCGCAGATCTCTCTGGTACTGGAGAACAAAATAAGGAGTCGTCAATCCAACCTTGAGCCTTTCTTCTTCGCCTTCCAACTGCCTTTGGGCCAGATCGCGGGCGACTTGATAGGCTTGAACTCTTTCGAAGTTTGTTTCCACGGCTCTTACGGCAATTCTGATTTCCTGAAAAATCTGCTGTTTTTGATTCTTCAATCGCAGCATGGCTTGCTCAAGATTGACTCTTGCCTGAATGAGAGGCGTTTGAGTGAAGATGGTGTCCAAGGGGATATCAAGGGTAAGGGAGAGGGAGAGGTTGGAATAAACGAGTCCAAAAGCATCCTTCCAGGCCTCTGATGGAGAACCGGGAATAGTGTCGACGATGATTCCCGTAAAGGCGTTGTTGTTGAGGTATATAATTTGGTCACCTGTAATTCCCGGGCTCCAGTACCTGGCCGAAAGATTTAATCCGGGAAGCATCTGGTTTTTTGCCCAGCTGACATTTAGTTCCCTGTTCTTTATATCCAGTTGAGTTGACTGCAAATCCGCTCTGTTGTCCAGCGCGGTGGCCAGGGCTTGACTCAGGCTTACCGACACCTTATCGTATCCCGGCTGATCAGTGGGGATAATGGTGAGAAGGTCGATGTCATCTGTCTCGGCGGCAAGATTGATTAGAGTTTTAAGATTATCTTCATTGTTCCTGACAGAAGCCCGAGTTTCGATGATGTCCGCCCTTCGTGAGGCTACCGTAGACTCGGCGCTGAGAACATCTATGGGCGCCATGGTGCCCACTTCTACGGCCCGTCTGTTTTTTTCCAGAAGATCCTCGGCCAGCTTGAGTGACTGCTCTCGAACTTTGAGGTTTTCGATGCTGTAGACCAAATTCCAATAATCTTCTTCCACGCTGTAGATGATATTCTCGAGAGTGGTTTTAAAGTCGAGTTCGGACATGTCGAGATTGTTTTGGGCGATTATGATTTCTCTGCGGTTCATCTTCATGCCAAAATTGCGCAGGAGAGGCTGGTTTAAGTTAAAGGAGAGGGTGCCTCCGTATCTGGGATTGATGGACTGGAAGCTTCTATTGGAATCGGTCTTATCGCCGTCTATAGATAACGTGAGCGTTCCTCCCGTAGGAAGGAGCTGGCTGAAATCGCCTGAAAAGGTTCTATTTAGCGTGTTAACAGCATCGGCCGCATCGAGAAAAGAGAACGAAGCTTGACTGGTATCCCTTAAACTGAAACCGAAGGATAGGTTGGGAAGCCATTTTTCCTTGGATGCAGCCAGAGAGATTTCGGATAACTGGGGAGCGAGCACATTGATAGCCACGTTTAAATTGTTATCCAATGCTTTCACTATGCACTGCTCCAATGAAAGAGAAATTGTTTTTTCGGATGTCTGGGCTTGAAGTCCGTTTATACAAAATAGGCTCAATATAAGGGTTATTCCGATGGTGCTGTTACGTTTTAACATTTTTAGTTCTCCTTGAGTTGACTTCACTTTAAGCCGGAGTGTCGGATCAGTCGATATTGTGCTGTATCAACTTTTTTTCTCCCAACGTTTTTCCTGCTTGTTCTATTCTTTTTATTCGTATCTTAAGGCTTCGATAGGGTCGAGCTTTGATGCCTTGCGGGCAGGGTAGAACCCGAAGAACACCCCGACCGATCCTGAAAAGACAAAAGCCAGTATGATGGAGCCCATAGATATGAGGGTTGACCAGCCTGCAAGATTCGCGATCAGCTTGGAGCTGACGATCCCCACGAGAATTCCCAAAATCCCTCCAAAGATACTCAAAACGATGGCTTCAGTAAGGAACTGAAGGAGGATATCTCGTTCTTTGGCTCCCACGGACATTCTGATGCCGATTTCACGAATCCGCTCTGTAACCGAAACCAGCATGATATTCATGATCCCGATCCCTCCGACAAGAAGCGAGACAGACGCGATTCCCGCGAGAAGAATGGTCAGGATCTTGGTCGATTCGCCTGCGGCCTCGGCGATTTCCGTCATATCGCTGACGCGAAAATCGTCATCGGCGCCCGGTGCGATTTTGTGCCTAATCCTCATGATTTCTTCTATCTCCATCTTGGCTTCCTGCGATCTTCCCGTGAACGAACTGACCTCGATAGAGTTGAGCCTGGCTCGTCGACCAGTGAGTCTTTGGGCCGAGGTATAAGGGACGACGATCTGGTCATCATGACTTCCCCATCCTCCGGCTTCTCCTTTTGTCTTTAACACTCCGACGACCCTGAAAGGAACGCGGTTTATCCGGATTACCTGACCGATAGGATCGGCGCCTTCAAAAAGGTTTTGGTTGACCTCGCTCCCAAGCACAGCGACCTTTTGCCCCGCCCGGACCATGTTGGCTTCAAAAAAACTGCCGATGTCGAGATCCCAGTTCCGGATCATAGGATAGTCTGCGCCGACACCCTGGATGGATGTGTTCCAGTTTTTATTGCCATACTTGACCTGTGTTCGTGTGGAGACTTGGGGAGACATATACTCCACGGCATCGGCCTCTCCTATCGCTTCGGCATCGGCCTCTGTTAAATTCTGCGAGGAACCCGCCCCTCCATGAAGACCTCCGCGGGACCTGCTGCCCGACCGTATAGTGAGGAGGTTTGTTCCCATGGATGTGAACCGGTCTTCTACGGCGGCTTTCGCGCCTTGTCCGATACTGACCATAGCGATGACAGCTCCCACTCCGATAATAATACCCAGGGCAGTCAGAAAGGACCGCATCTTATTCCGACTAAGGGCTTTCAAAGACACGCGAGATATTTTGATAATATTCATAGTTTACTCCCTTTCCTCTCTTTCTATAAGACCGTCACGGATATAGATCCGGCGGTGCGCGATAACCGAAACTTCCGGATCGTGTGTGACGAGGATAATTGTGATATTTTGTTCCTGGTTGAGCTTTTTGAATATATCCATGATTTCTATCCCGGTTTTAGTGTCCAGGTTTCCCGTGGGTTCGTCTGCGAGAAGCATGGAGGGATTGTTGACCAGCGCACGGGCTATGGCCACTCGCTGCATCTCTCCCCCGGAGATCTGGTTGGTCTTGTGAAGCTCCCGGCCTTCAAGGCCCACCTGAGCCAGGGCCTTCATGGCCATATCCTTTGCTTTTTTTCTGGGTACATCGGAGTACACCAACGGTAATTCTGTGTTTTCCAGTGCCGTTGTTCTTGCCAGGAGGTTAAAACTCTGGAAGATAAAACCGATCCTTTTGTTGCGGACCAGGGCCAGTTTGTTTTTGTCAAACGTCGAAACTTCCTCACCCTCCAGGAGATATCTTCCGCTCGAAGGATTGTCCAGACAACCGATGATATTCATAAGGGTGGATTTGCCGGAACCCGAGGGGCCCATAATGGCGACAATTCCGCCTTTTTTAATGCTGCAGGAGATGCCTCGGAGTGCATGGACTTCTGTTTCGCCGACCTTGTACACTCTTGTGACATTTTCGATTTGGATAATATTGTTGTTATCCATGTTTTTTTCCTTTGGAAGTTAATGAGAAATTGACTAACGGCGCATAAACATCATACCGCCGCCGCGCATGGGATTACTTGAACGTCCCCTGCTGTTTGAGCTGGAGGTTTGCCCGGTGATAATCTCCTGGCCTTCCGTGATGTCACCAGAAATGATTTCTGTATTGGTGTTGTCTGTGACGCCGGTGCGGATCATGATCATTTTGAGCTTTCCGTTTTCATCTTCAAACCAGACACTGGGGATCTGCATCCTCCGGGAACCCCCTGAACCGCCGCCGCCCATGCCCATCATCATGCCCGACATTCCTCCAGAGGGTCTCTGCCGTTCGGTTCTTTCGCCACTTTCGCTGTTTGCGGGTTTTTTCGACGGGGTGGCTTCTCGGCCTCCTCCCATTCCCGAAAACATATCCTGGTAGAGTGCTCTCATTTCTTCGGCACTGAGATCAGGAGTAAAACGCAAGGCGGAGTTGGGAATCAGAAGAACATTCCGTGCTTCTCCGGTAATCACAGAAATTGTGGCAGTCATCCCCGGCATCAATTTTAATTCCGGATTTTCCACTAAGACGATGGTGGTGTAAGTGACCACGTTCTGCTGTATTACGGGGGAATATCTCACCTGGCTTACGATGCCTTCAAACTCGTCTTCCGGGAAGGCGTCCACACCAAAGCGGACTTTTTGTCCTTCTTTTACACTTCCGATATCGGCTTCGTCCACGCTGCATTCCACCTGCATCTTTGCTAGATCGTTGGCGATTTGAAAGAGCACGGGGGCCTGAAGGCTGGCCGCCACTGTTTGTCCGACATTGATGTTCCGGTTGATAACCACCCCATCGATGGGTGATCTGATGATCGTGTACGTCAGGTCGACTTTGCTTGTGTCGAGCTGTGATTGGGCCTGTTCCAGCCGTGCTTCAGCCGATTTAAGGTCGGCCTGGGCATTAAAAAAGGAGACTTCTGCCGAATCCATTTCTTCAAATGAGACAAGTTCCTTTTCAAAAAGGGCTTTGGTTCGGTCATACCTTCTTTCTGTGTTTTCCAGCGTCACTTTAGATTTCTCAAGAGCGGCGACCGTGCTGTTGAGGTTGGCTTTATTCTGTTGAACTCGAGTCTCAAAGAGTTCCGGATCGAGTTCAACGAGGATCTGTCCCTTTGTAACCATGGAGTTAAAGTCCACATAGAGATTTTGGATTTTGCCTGACACCTGGCTTCCCACATCGACAATCGTGACAGGATTTAATGTTCCTGTTGTCACAACAAGGGCCTCGACGGTTCCTTTCTTGATGGTTTCTTTTTTGTAAGCTGCGCCATCCTCTTTACCGTTTTTGAACACTGTCATTGCCAGGATGACTGTAGTGATCACGGCAATAATAAAAATACCTAATATGAGCCTTTTCTTCATCTTTTTTCTCCTTTATTTTGTTCCTCTGGCTTTTTTTTTCGTTTTCCCATCTCTCTTTTTCTTTGAGAGTGGTAGTTATTTATCATGGCCTCGTATTTGACCTGCTGTTCTTCAGTCAGGACACTTTTGATTTCGTTGTTGAGCTGAGCGCGGATTTCCCTCAAGCTCTCATTCATATCTTTCCGTAGTGTTTTAAACCGCTCTTCTAAATTGAAGTTTTCAAAAATCTCTTGAATTTTTTCTTTTTGCTCGGCTGTGAGTCCCAGTTCCTGAGTCCACCGATCCAGAGTCGGATAGCGTGTTGAACTCGTTCTCTTGCGGTCAGTTCTTTCGTATTGGCTTTTGTGTTTTTTGTTGAAAATGTGTTTATTGAGCAGTACTCCACTGATGAGTCCGGCAGAAAACACAATAATCAAAGAAATTATTGTCCATAATTTATAGTGGTTTTTCATGGAAAATACCTTCTTATAGTGTCTGTCTCATCAAGAGAGGAAAAAATGAGCATGAGATGTTTATTAACGTCTCCTTCTTCGGATAAAAAGGACTGTGTTTCTTCCAGAGGGTTTAAATTCTCCAGCAGAAAGACACCTGTTTGGCTTAAATCCAGTTCTTCTACAGGGGAGGGAACAAAAAGGAATACAGCGGCTGTGAAAAGTACCACAACAAGGATAGAAAGAGGAATGGCACGGAGTCCGAATTGCTTTCCTATCGTCCACGGTTCAATCGTTCTTTTACCCTTCAATTTGGGCTGCAGGCGTTCCCAAAAATAGGGCTTTGTCTCGGGAAAACTCTCTTCCTTCAGAGTTTCACGGACGATCCGGTATTCTGACTGTCTTTTTTGGCAAAGAGGGCAGTCATCCAGATGCTCTTCCAGCCGGATCGCTTCTGAAGGATTCAGGCGCTCATCCAAAGACTTCAAAAGATATTTTTCCGTTTGTTTACATTTCATGTCCCTCTCCTTTTTTAGAGAAAAAAGGCTCGAGTTTTTTCCTGAGCATTTTTCTGGCTCTGTGAAGACGGGAATCAACCGTTCCAGGTGAAATGTCAAGAATTTTAGAGATTTCACTGTAGGGGAAATCCTGGATATCTCTCAATGATAGGATGACTCTGTATTTGTCCGGCATTGCCTGGATCGCGGTGTGAATAATTTCCCGTCTTTTAGCCTCTTCCTGTTCCTTTTCCTCCGGAAGAGTTTCGTCCTCCTCTGCGGAAATTTTTCCAGCGATGTTTTCAAAAGGGATTTGGATCATACGGTTCTTTTTTCTGAGAAAATCCCTGCAGTGGTTGACTGCAATCCTGTAAATCCAGGTGCCGAATTCTGATTGTTCTCTGAATTTGTCCAGGGCATAATAGGCCTTGATAAATACCTCTTGGGCCAAATCATCGGCAGCTTGGGCGTCATGTGATAAACTGTAAGCCAAGTGATACACCTTTGTTTTATATTTTTTCACCAAAAAACCGAAGGCCTCCTCGTCGCCTTCCTTGCTGCGCCGAACCATGTCTTTTTCGTCCATTATTGTCCACTCTTCTTGACCTCCGTACAATCTTTAGACGGAGTAGAGAAGAAATTCTTCCTTTTTCCCGGTCGGTTTTCTCAGGAAGCCTAAACTTGCTCTATTTTAGGACAGAACAGCGGAAAAGGCCAGACGAAATCTTGATGATTTAAGCGCAGTGGTGGTAGATATCTATTTTTTCTTTGCCGTCCACTCGCTGGGTCCCCGATTGCCCATGCTCGTCTCCATTTCACCGGACATGGTATCGCCGTCGACTGTGCCCGTATAGGTCGTGGTCATTTCCATATCCCTCATCGTACGCGTTATTTTCCACTCGATCTTGTTGTCCTTGATCGTGCCTTCTCCGGTCACCTCGCCCATCCGGCCTTCCATGGTGACGGTGATTTTTTCACCATCCTGCTCGATTTTGATGGTTTGAGTCCGGGGGCCCTGTCTGCCTTCCGAGGTGATCTCCCATTCGCCCGAGACGTCCTGAGCCAATGCTGAACCCGCCAAAAGAAGCAAGGCTGCCGAGAAGATAATGATGTTTCTTTTAATCATGCTGTCCTCCGTTTAATCTTTTAATCCTCTTTTATAAAGAAGAAATATATACATCAATGACTTTAGACGAAAAACAAAAAATTTTCTTCCAAAATTATCATTTTTTCTGTTCTCCTTGACAATTCTCAAGGACTTTAATGTAATATATGCTCTAGAAAAGGAGGCTGTCCTATGTTTATTTGGATCTTCCATCGTGTCTCAGGCCTTCTTCTTATCCTTCTTTTAGGAATAAAGTTCCTGACGTCCTTCTTTCTGATGACACAGCAGCAAAAGCCGGATTGGGCTCTTGTTCTTCACACGAATGCGTTTTCCGACACGCTTCTCATTGTCCTTGTGGTCTATCATGCTCTTTACGGTTTGAGGACAATCCTTATTGATCTCGGATTGAAAAAAGAAAAACAGCTCTTTTGGATTTTCTCTGTTCTCGGTTTCACGGTGAGTGCCGCGCTGCTTGTGATTTACTTTACCAGGAATTATTGAATGATAAGTCATGACATTATTGTTGTTGGAGGTGGCCTGGCAGGTTTAACCGCCGCCTTGACCGCCGATCCAAAACTTTCAGTGGCCGTCATTTCAAAGGTCCATCCCCTTCGCTCTCATTCCGTGGCTGCACAGGGTGGAATCAATGCAGCTCTGGGTAACAATCCGGAAGGGCGGGATGACAGCTGGGAAAAACATGCTTTTGACACGATCAAAGGAAGTGATTTTCTAGCCGATCAGGATACCGCTGAATTGATGTGTGAAAGAGCGATACCGGCGCTCTATGAGCTTGAACACTTGGGCGTTCCGTTCAGCCGGTTTCCCGGTGCGGTCATTGCCCAAAGGCCTTTTGGGGGTGCCGGATTTCCACGCACGTGTTATGCCGCGGATAGGACAGGTTTGGTCATCCTTCACACGCTTTTCGAACAATCGGTGAGAAGGCAGGTCAAGTTTTACAACGAGTGGCTGGTCACCAGGCTTGTCGTCCATCAAGGGCAATGCCAGGGAGTTGTGATCTGTGACTTGACCACAGGAGAGATAATTCCCGTCAAAGCCAGGGCTGTGATCTTTGCTACAGGAGGGTATGGACGAGTTTATTTTAAAACCACCAATGCTTTCATCAACCACGGGAGCGGCATCGGGATCGCCTACAGGGCCGGCGTGGCTCTCAAGGATATGGAATTTGTCCAGTTTCACCCCACCTCTTTGATTGGGAAGAATATCCTGATTACTGAGGGAGCACGTGGGGAAGGGGGATATCTGGTCAACAATAAGGGACAGCGGTTTCTGGCCGATTATGCGCCCAAGACCATGGAGCTTGCCCCCCGGGACATTGTCGCCAGGGCTATTCAGACAGAAATAGACAAGGGCAACGGTTTTAATGATGATTATGTGCACCTGGATCTTCGGCACCTGGGAGAGAAAAAGATCAATAAAAGGCTTCCCGGCATTCGCGAGATTTGTTTGAATTTCGGAGGCTTTGACCCGATCGAAAAACCTATCCCCATACAACCGGCTCAGCACTATTCGATGGGTGGTATCGATGTGGATGTCGACTGCGCCACTGGGGTTGAAGGTTTTTATGCTGCCGGAGAGTGTGCGTGTGTGAGTGTGCATGGGGCCAATCGGCTCGGTGGGAATTCTCTCTTGGATACGGTGGTTTTTGGCAAGATTGCCGGTGACCAGGCCGCGGCTTTTGTCAAACGAGGGGGCCATCCTTCTTCCAGTTCAAGTGAAAGACACCTTGAGGACGAGACAATAAAGATCAAGGAAAAAATGGGCACGTGGAGCCGCCGGGATTCAGGGATTAAGATTCACTTGATGATGGAAAAGTTGAAACTTGCCATGAGCGAAAAGGTAGGAATCTTCAGAAAAAAGGAAGACTTGACCGAGGGGTTAAAGATTATCCTTGGATTAAAAGAGGACTACGGACACACCTATTTTTCGGGGAAAAACATCAAATACTGCCAAGAAGTCGTTAACATATTCGAATTTGAAGCCATGCTGGATTTGGCCGAAGTGATCATTCGTGGGGCCATAAACAGGGAAGAAACGCGAGGATCCCATTTCCGTCTGGATTTCAAGGAGCGGAATGATAAAGACTGGCTCAAGCACACTCTCATGGTCAACAAGGAGAATAAGCCTGAGATCAGCTACAGTGATGTTAACATTTCTAAATATGAGCCTGTGGAGAGAACGTATTAAATGGAATACACTTTCAGGATTTTACGGTTTGATCCCCAGACGGATGAATCTCCCTATTTTCAAAACTTCCTTTGCGAAACAAATTTGAACAAATCCGTTCTTGAAGCGTTAATGACCATCCGCAATGAACAGGATGCATCACTGTCTTTTAGGTACAGCTGCCGCGAGGCCATCTGTGGCTCATGTGCCATGGTGATCAACGGCCGCTTTGATTTGGCCTGCCGAATAGAAATCCAATCTCTCAATTCACAAGAAATTGTTATCGAGCCTCTAGCGAACATGGAGATTCAGAAGGATTTGGTTGTCGACATGGACCCATTCTGGAAAGCCCTTGATGCCATCAAACCCTATGTGGAATCCAATGGGAATTTTCCTGAGAAAGGATACAGAATTGAAGACCGGGAAATAGACAAAATCTTTCAGTTTGTCAACTGTATCCTGTGCGGTTCCTGCTACAGTGCCTGTCCTGTAGTGTCGAAAAACGAAGATTTTCTTGGACCTGCCGCCCTGGCAAAGCTACTCAGGTTTATCAAAGATCCCCGGGACAAACGACTTTACGCTGACTATGCGGGAGTCAGTACAAAAGATGGGGCCTGGGGCTGCCACACGATTTTTAAATGCAACGAGGCCTGCCCCAAAGATGTCCGCCCCGCGGATGGGATTGAAGCCTTAAGGCGAAAGATGGTTGTAGAAAAGGTCAAAAGTCTTTTCCGGATGAATCGATGAAACTCAAACATTCACTTTTTAGCCGTCGTCAATTTCTCAATGGCCTCATTGGCGGTTGGCTGGGAGCCATGTTGGCCTCCCTTGTGTATCCTGTTGTGAGGTTCATTTTTCCTCCCTACAAAGAACCCGATGAAGTCATACTTCTCTATTCCGATTATAAAAATATCTTTCCCAACTCGGTTAAAATATTCCCCTGGGGCAGCAAACCGGGCATCTTAAAGAAAAACGATGACGGCTCGCTTATGGCTTTTGTGGGTGTGTGCACGCACTTGGACTGCAACGTTTCGTATATGGCCGAGCAGAGAAAATTTTTCTGTGCGTGCCATGATGGGTGGTATGATGAATTCGGTTCCAATATCGCTGGCCCGCCACCAAAACCTCTTCGGCAGCTCTTTATCTCTGTGGAGGGAGAAGAATTGATCATCAAAAGAGAAGAAATCGAGTGAAAAAGACAAAAAACGGGGGGCAGATAAGGAGCTGGTTGGATGAACGGTTTGGCCTGTCCAGCGTGACACAGTTCTTGAAAAATAAATCCATCCCCCAACACAAGCACACCATCTGGTCCTACACGGGGAGTGCCGTTCTTCTCTTTTTTGTCATCCAAGTTTTGACCGGCTTTATGTTGATTTTTTACTATAAACCCATTCTTGAAGAAGCCAATGCCAGTGTGGCCAGGATCATGACCGAAGTTCCCCTGGGTTGGATACTCCGGTCTGTCCACAGTTGGTCGGCTACGTTTATGATCGCTTTCATTTTTGTTCATCTTCTCAGTATCTGGATCAATAAGGCTTACCGCCGTCCTCGGGAGGGGACCTGGATGACCGGTGTTCTGCTTCTTTTCTGTTCTCTGGGGTTCGGGTTCACAGGATATCTTCTTCCTTGGGATGCTCTTTCGTTTTCGGCGACTAAAGTCGGGACCGATATCCCAAGGGCCATTCCCATCGTTGGAGAATGGGTGACAAAACTGCTCCGAGGCGGCGGGGATGTGACAGGGGATACACTGACCCGTTTTTTCGGGATTCACGTCTGTATCCTCCCCATTTTTCTCCTTGTTCTCCTTGCTGTTCATGTGTATCTCATCCAGAAACTGGGGATGAGTATTCCTCTAGAAGCGGAAAAATCTCAAAAAAAGCTAAAGGAGATTCCGTTCTGGCCGAATTTTATCTACAGAGAGGCCATTTTGTGGTTGATCCTTTTTGGAATTTGCCTCACTGTGGCCATTGCCTTTCCCCCGTCGTTGGAGAAGGCGGCTGATTTGATGGCTCCGGCGCCGGAAGGAATTAAGCCCGAATGGTACTTTTTGTTCCTCTTTCAGATGTTAAAGATTTTTCCGGCTAAAATCCTTTTTATAAACGGCGAGACGGTGGCGGTTTTTCTCATCCTTTTGGGTATCGTACTGTTCTTCTTTTTACCTGTGATTGACAATAAACCTGATGAAAAGAAAGGGAAAATTATAAAAGCGGCTGCGTTTCTTTTCATCCTTTATGTAGTGATCATGTCTATCTGGAGCCTGATGTGATGAAGAGAGCTGTCGTTTTCCTGTTTGTGATTTTTCTGCTGGGGTTCGTCTTTTCATTTGGACGGACTGGAGGTAGCGCTGACCGGTTGGCCCCCTCTTTTCAGCAGAGTCTGGAGGATCAAGATGAGAGTGAGGTTGAAACGATCGTTCCGGGACCTAAAGACTTAAGGCAGGCCACGGCCATATATGTTTTTTTGGGATGGATCTGGCTTTCGATAGGGATTCTCATCTTTTTTATCCGCCTGAAAATCAAGGAAGTCGATAGGCTTCATTTACTAGGCTATTTCTCAGAAGACAAAGACTAGCCGGAATTTTTTATAAATAATCCAGGTTTAAAAATAACTACGGGGGGAGTGTGAATTTTTTCTAGTTTCCTTCGTCTTATGTTATGGAAGGATGGTTGTATACGAGAAAAAAAACAGGTCCCCCTCATCCGTTGAGATCAGGGAGGGGCATCGGTCCAGG
>JAZFSR010000058.1:0-2986 GCA_036446295.1 Candidatus Aminicenantaceae bacterium | reverse complement strand
CGATTTGATGTCCATGGGAAGGCCCTCTGTCAGCTTTTTCCATGTTGTCCCGCCATCCGTTGATTTGTAGAGGAAATTTCCCGGCTGTTTGTCGATAAATGTCCAGGCTCTGCGGTATGTTTTGTATCCTGAAGCGATGATGATATCGGAATTAGAAGGATGGAGTACGAAGTCTCCCACCCCTCGGTCTTTGAGATCAAGAACGAGTGCCCACGTTTCACCGCCGTCTATAGTCTTATAGAGGCCGCGTTGATAGCCCTCCATATCGTTGTTATAGAGTTCGCCTTCGGCGGCCACATAGACGATGTCGGGATTTTTATCGTCGATGGCAATGCGGGGAATGTAATAACTCATTTCAAGGCCGATGTGTGTCCATGTTTTTCCTGCATCGGTCGATTTCCACATTCCGTTACCATGAGAGGAGGAACGGGCGTGCATGGCTTCTCCTGTCCCCATATATACGATGTTGTGATCAGATTGAGCGACATCGATATTGCCAATACTCATGTTGCCGTACTGGTCAAATATCGGGACAAAAGAAATGCCTCCATCTTCTGTTTTCCAGACTCCCCCTGAAGCCGTGGCCACATAATAGATTTGGCTCTGACCATTGGGGACTGCAAAATCCGTGATACGCCCTGAAAACGTCCAGGGGCCGATGTGGCGCCAGCTGAAGACATTGAGGTCTTTTGTCGTCACAGAATTTTCGGCGAAAATAAGACCGGTTCCGAGAACCATAAGGCATAATGTTATGAGCAGCAAAAATCGATAAAATTTCATAATTCCTCCTGTCTCTTTATCCTGAGATCTCTTTAATCTAAGAGCTAAATAATATAATCTGATTTTGAGATTACTTCAAGCAAAAACTGAAGTTTGTAATCATCCCCATTTCCATGATTTTTAATCACTATACGATGATTCACGGATTATAGTTAAATTCTTTTTTTTTTTATTGAATTCTGTTACCAAAATTAGAACAATAAGGCACACATGAAATATTTTTTCGAATTGGAGGTTGACCATGAAATGTTTTTCTAAAGTTCTATTTCCAATAATCGTGATTTTGGTTTTTTCCGGCTATGCTTTAAATGAAACTCCTAAAGTGGATGTGGATATGGTGGCCAAAATCCGCGAAGAGGGTTTTCAGCACTCCCAGGTTATGGATATTGTTGGGTATATGACCGATGTACTGGGTGCACGGCTGACTCTTTCAGAAGATATGAAACGAGCTCAAGATTGGGTTAAAAACAAAATGGGGGAGATCGGCCTGGTTAATACTGTCATCGAACCGTTTATGGACTATGGTGTTTCCTGGGACAATGAATATTTTTCGATCCATATGCTCGAGCCAGACTATCAGCCGATGGTTGGATTTCCTCTTTCTCATACACCAGGTACAAAAGGCAAGATCACCGGCTCCACCATTATTGTTGTTATTAAAACAAAAAAAGATCTTGATGGATTTCGTGGTAAATTATCCGGCAAGATAGTTTTGTCGACGCCGCCGGCTGAAATCGACCTTGTCAGAATGGCACAGGCTACTCCTCGGAGGAACTCCGAAGACCTGAAGCAGATCGAGGAGCAGGTCATTCCTCAACCTCAGCGCCGCAGGGTGCCGCCACCTCCACCCAATCCTGATCTTTTGAAGTCTACAGAAATAATTGATTTTTTTAAAACCGAAGGAGTTCTTGCCGTACTCGAATGCAGGAGTGGAAAACCGGGTCTGGTCCGTGGATTTTCCCGTCCTGGCACAAGAGACGACGGGTGGTCATTAGAGGGGAACCTGGCCTCCCTGCCAATTATTGCCGTAACTCCCGAACACTATAACCGGATGTACAGAATCCTGAAAAGAGACATTCCTGTTAAGATCGAGCTGGAGGTCCGCAACCGTATGGGAGATCATGTTGAAAAAGCCAACAATGTTCTGGGGGAGATTTCCGGGACGGACCTGAAGGACGAGATTGTGATGATTGGTGCCCATTTTGATACATGGCATGCCAGCCCAAACGCCAGTGATGACACAGCGGGATGTGCGGTGGCCCTAGAAGCCGTACGCATTCTCAAAGTGATTGGCGCTCAGCCGAGACGAACGATAAGAGTGGCTCTTTGGGGAGGAGAGGAGCAGGGCCTCCATGGTTCTCGTGAATACGTCCATAAACACTTCGGGAATCCCAAAGATCCAGACATCGGCATCAAGCCGGGATACGATAAGTTTTCCGTCTATTTTAACCAGGACTATGGTGCCGGGGCATTTCGGGGAATTTATCTCCAGGGGAATGAATTTGCACGTCGTATTTTTGCCTCATGGATGGAACCCCTAAAAGATCTGGGTTTTACAGCCATTTCGATCCAGAGTGTTGGCAGTACGGACCATGTTTCATTTGATAGGGTTGGTCTTCCGGGATTTCAGTTTATCCAGGACCGCATTCCCGGGACAGCCGGTCACACAAATCTTGATTTTCTTGACACTTTGCAGTCCGATGACCTGATGAAGAATGCTGTGATTATGGCCGTCTTTGCTTATCAATCGGCAATGAGTGACGAACGAATGCCGCGAGAAACGATAGTCCGCTAACCATAGGATGTATATTTATTTAATTTTATTTAGAAATAATATAAAAATTATCACTAGTGTCCGGTTATAAATCAAATAGTTTCAACTGCTTAGAGTAGACATCCTCTTGAGTCGTGTAATCAAATTCCGTAAGTAGTTGATAAATAGAGACTTTCTCAAAAACAGTTACACTCATAATCTGAAGAAAAGTGTAGAGAGACATGTCTAAATTGAGGCGTTTTTTAATAATAGCCACAAGCACATAAATCGAAATGGCAATCCAAACCTGAGTTTTTACCGCATTTTCCGATGTTCCATAAAACGATTTTATACGCAAATGTTGTTTGATCCATTTAAAAAACAGCTCGATCTGCCAGCGACATTTGTAAAGTTGAGCAATCGTTATTGAGGGAAGAATAAAATTATTGGATA
>JAZFSR010000057.1:0-3863 GCA_036446295.1 Candidatus Aminicenantaceae bacterium | reverse complement strand
GTCTGATATTTGCGAGTAAAGGAAAGGAGTCATGAATGTCTGATTTATCGACTCAATATATGGGATTGACACTCCGAAATCCTATCGTTGTTTCAAGCTGTGATCTGACTAAATCGGTGTCCGGAATACGAAAATGTGCAGATGCCGGGGCAGGAGCCGTGGTTTTAAAATCCATCTTTGAAGAGCAATTCTTAATCAAAGGGGATATTCCGGAAGAAGGATATTCTATTCATCCGGAAGCTTTGGATTACTTGCGTTCAGGTGGTCTTATGGAGTATGCGCCTCAAAAAGTTTGCCAATTGATCACGGAGGCTAAAAAAGAAGTGGATATCCCTCTTATTGCCAGCATCAACTGCCAGACTTCAAAGCTGTGGCCGAGTTTTGCCAAACAGATTTATGATGCAGGTGCCGATGCCCTCGAATTGAATATCTATCTTCTCCCTATCGATCTGGACGTGCCCGGTTCTGACTACGAAAACACTCACATTGAAATATTACGCAAAGTAAAAAAAGAAGTACCTATTCCCGTATCTGTCAAATTAGTTTCTCAAATCACATCCATTCCGTATTTTGCCCGAAGATTGGCCGATGAAGGAGCCGATGCCTTGGTTCTGTTTAACTGGTTTCTCGAGCCGGATATTGATGTGAACAGCCGGAAAACAAGGAATATCAAGGGCAAAGGTAATTTTTTTCAATCTTTAAGATGGGTGGCTCTCCTGGCTGATAGATTGAGTTGTGATATCGCCTCTTCCGGCGGCATTAAAAATGCGGATGACATTATCAAGCAGATTCTTGCCGGAGCTTCCGTTGTTCAAGCTTGCAGCGTCTTTTATGAGAGGGGACTGGATGAGATCAATCTTCTCCTTGAAGGAATCCGGGATTGGATGAAGGATAAACGTTTTGATTCGATTGATGGATTTAGAGGTCATCTCTCCTTTCACCAGCAAAAATTAAGCTTCAAGGATTTAGGGGAAGCAGAAAAGTATTTCCGGGCCCAATATTTAAAAACCTATTCGAAATTTGGCTAAATCTATGGAAATTATCGTAAGTATCCAATAATGTAAAAAAAATCCTCAAATCAAAAAAAAGGAAAAAAACATGGAAAGAATCACTGAGATATTTGTCGTCCTTGAAAACAAACCATCGACCTTAGGAGACCTGTGCAGTCACTTGGCAGAAAATGGGATCAATATTGATGCCATTGGTGTGTTTCATGACACGGCTAAACTCTTGGTCAGTAATGTCAACAAAGCCATGAAAATCCTATCCAAACTGGATTACACAACAGAACTCAGGGATGTCCTTCTCGTTCAACTCGAAAACCGTCCCGGGGCTTTATCAGAAATGGCCACAAAACTTGGAAATAAAGGAATAAATATCGAGTACTGTTATGGGACCCTGAGCAAGAAAAAAAATTCAACAGACATAATAATCGATGTTTCTGACATTGATAAAGCCATCAAAATCCTCGAAGGCTGATTTTTAAAGTAGTTCCATCTCGCTCGATTAGACCCCTAGATCTCTATGAATATAATGAATATTTTTTAAATTTTGTGATAGTATTTTGACCTATGATTTTGACTAAGGAGGTTAAGAAACAAATGAAAAACTTGAGGATTACGGTTGTTTTTATCCTTTTAATTTTTTTAGTTCCTCTTCAATCTGGTTCGGATGGAATCGAGAAAACTCTTAATGAAGTTTTTTCAGTCGCTTCACCGACCGGATACGAACACAGTATGGTCTTAACTATTAAAAAACTTCTTCCGGCCGACTCTTCTTTTGAAACAGACAGCCTGGGAAGTCTGTACTTAGCTTTTGGCGATGGAGGTGATCATCTGGCCGTGCTGACCGGGATAGACGAGATAGGATATATCGTGAGCGGATTCGATTCCCAGGGTTATCTGAATTTGGACAGAGTCGTACCTGCCCCCACTCCTCTCTTTGACTCCTTCCAGTTCGGTCATCCCATGACAGTCTGGTCTGCGTCAGGGCCAATTACGGGAGTCCTGGCTCTCCCATCTCTTCACATCATTTCCAGGGAGATGCGGAGTGATCTCCAGAATGTGTTTTCTATTGAGAACGCCATGGTAGATATTGGAGTGCGTTCAAAAGAAGAAGCCCAAGCACGAGGTATTGAGATTCTCGATCCTGTAACTCCCTTAGCCAGAATCAGCCGTCTTGCCGGAGACAGGAAATCAGGGCCTTCATTTGGAACAAAGGTCTGCACGTCTTTGCTTCTGGACGTTGCCAATGATCTTTTGCTCAAAACTTCAAGACAAAAAACTACGTTTGTCTGGATGGCTCAGACAAAGTTTCCTGCGCGTCGGTCTCGGCCAAGAGCCGGGCTGGGTGCCGTGCTGGCAAAAAAGAACCTTTCAGCTTCCCGTATTCTAATTATCGGTATCTATCCGATGGATAGTCAAGTTGAAAATCATGTGTCTCTAGGAGCCGGTCCTGTTTTAGTGACGCCCGGTGGCTCAGATTCAGATTTGAGCAAAAGGATCATAGATATTGCCTCTCGCAGTGTGATTCCTCTGCAGAATGCTGATAATTTTGAATCCATGCTCCTGGCACCATTTTTATCCTCAACAAACGTCTCCGGAATGTTTCTGCCTGTAAAATTTCCATCCACACCCAATGAGGTCGTCGATTTCAGGGATGTTAGATCGCTTGTGAAACTAATTTCAACGCTGCTTCAATGAGGGGAATGCAATGAAAGGAAAAACAATATTATTTTTTTTGGCAATCTGTGCTCTGGTATCGTGCTCACATCAGGGGATCGCAGAGGATAATATATTATCATGGGACTTGTTAAAAGAACTCATTCTCATCCCAGGCGTATCCGGGGAAGAAGAGAAAGTAGCGGATTTTATCCAGGCTTCACTTCCGGAAGCACTCGAAGTGCAAAGGGATGATATGGACAATATCTGGTTTACTGTAGGGGACGGTCACCCACATCTTCTTTTTTTGGCTCATACGGATGAGTTGGGATTTATTGTGGAAAGTATCACGCCATCAGGGACATTAAAAGTCAGGGGAAGAGGAGGATTTTTCCCCGTGATGTATGAAGGACATTCCATTGTTGTGCATACAAAGCAGGGGCCGGTCGAAGGAGTGGTGTCTCCCCGCAGGAATTATATGCAGAGGGGCGCTCAATCTATTGATTTTTCAACTCAACTTATGGAGATCTATTTAGGTGTTTCGAATGTGGAAGAGGTCAAGAAATTAGGCATTTCTGAGGGAGATTCCATAACAATCCGTAAGGAGATAATTGAACTTTCGAATAATATTCTGGCCTCCAGAGCTGTTGATGACAGAGCCGGTTGTGCGGCCATGCTTGCTGCCGCCCTCCGTATCGATTGGACAAAAATTAAAGGAAAAACCATCTCCTTTGCCTGGGATGTTCAGGAAGAAATCGGTCTTAATGGTGCGTCCAGGTTGGCAGAGACCATGAAAGTGGATTATGTATTTCCTGTGGATACGTTTGTTTCATCAGATGGGCCGTTCGATTCCAAGCGGTTTGCCTATATTCCTTTAGGATCAGGGGCTGTCGTGCGTGCAATAGACAGCAGCAATATAGCTCCACAAATCGAGTTCGAAAAAGTGATGGGAATAGCCCGGCAGAACAATATTCCGGCTCATCTGGGAAACACTCGGGGTGGTAACGATGGATCCGTATTCCTTTCTCAAGGGACGGTCGATATTCCCATCTCCTGGCCGGGGACATATTCACATTCCTTTATTGAAAAGATTCATCGTAATGATCTCAATGCCCTGACTGACCTTATCATGGCACTGGTCAAAGACTGGTAATCTGATGAAATCACACACGGAGTATTTGACGTTCCATATCGAAAAGCGGC
>JAZFSR010000056.1:0-4431 GCA_036446295.1 Candidatus Aminicenantaceae bacterium | reverse complement strand
TCAAGTCCCGGATGTCTTTTTTGGAGAGATTCTCTCTCAGCTGTGCCGTCCGGGTATTGTTCCAGATATCTATTAAGGAAGACTCTTTGACATTGCCGAGAATATAGCTTCCAAAAAAATCCTGTGAACATGGCAAAACGTTTCCGTCCCAAAAAACAACCAGAGCATTCCATGGAAAAGTGCAGGTCGAATAATGCTTTGAAGTATTTTCTTTGGTTGTTTCTCCGGCCCAGTTGTGGAGGTCCTTGATGACAAAGCTGTCTAACGGCAGTCCTTTAAATTTAGCCTCGAACTCTTTTTTTGTCTGCAGATAGTTATCGGCCGTGAAATGGATCACTTCAATGGATGTGTTGGGAGTTTTTGACTTTTTTCCCTTCTTTATCTCAAGGAACCGGATGATATTCTGCAGTGTTTTTTCGAAATCTCCCCCTACTCTTATTCTTTCATAGGTGTCTTTCTCAAATCCATCGAAGGAGAATGAGAGGCGGTCCAGGCCGGATTCCAAAATTTTATGTGCCAGTTCTTCAGTGAGGAGCGACCCATTGGTGTGGAGTCGGGTGAACAGCCTTTTGCTTTTGGCATAGAGGATAGCCTCCTCAATCTGAGGAAACAAGAGGGATTCTCCTCGGTGAGCCAGATTGATATCACAGGCAAAATCTGCGGCCTCATCGATGATTTTCTTATAGAGAGCAAAATCCATGGTTCCATGAGCCTCTTTGTCCATGTCTTTGTTGGGGCACATAATACATCTGTAATTGCAGAGACTTGTCAATTCCACCCATAAACGGACAGGGGCATAGGGGAGCGTTAAGGATTTTTTGTTGTAGTGAAAATAGAGCCTGAGGAGGCGGGAAAAATATTTGAAAGAGATCATTACGAGTTCTTTTCTTCGCTGGCTTTAATCACTACGGAGCAGGCCATATCTCCTGTGATATTTGTCATGGTGCGGAACATGTCAGGGAATCGGTCAACACCGATGATAAAAGCGATCCCTTCGAGTGGGATTCCAATCTGCCTGAGAACCATGGCCAGAGTGATAATCCCGGCGGCGGGCACGCCCGCAGCTCCTATCGAAGCCAATGTAGCCATAAATACGATGGTTATCTGATCTATAAAAGTGAGAGGAATGCCGTAAATTTGTGCGATGAAGACGGCCGCCACTCCCTGGTAGAGGGCTGTCCCATCCATGTTGATGGTTGCTCCCAGGGGAATGACAAAACTGGAGTATTCTCGTGAGACTCCGAGGTGTTCGACACTGTCCATGCTGACCGGCAGAGCTGCATTCGAGCTGGATGTGCTGAAAGCGATTAGCATAGCTTCCTTTGTGGCTTTTAGAAAATGTAGTGGATTAGTTCGTCCCAGAGTGCTGAGAGTCAGCGAGTTCATGCCTATGGTATAAAGCAGCAGGGCTCCCACGCACACCAGGACGTATTTAAGAAGAGTTATGAGGATGCTCTCACCGTACTGCCCAATGACATCTGCAATTAGAGCCATCACGCCTACTGGAGCGATCTTCATGGCTAGATGAACGACCTGGATGATGACATCATTGAGGCCTTCGAGGAGCTTAATGACGGGTTCGGCTCTTTCTTTTTTGATGACGGTGAGAATAGAACCAAAAAGAAGAGCCAGAAAAATAACCTGGAGTAAATTTCCTTCAACCAGAGATCTGAAGGGATTGGTGGGAACGATATTGATCAAAATATCTATGGCCTTAGGTTTTTCTTCCATTCTTTGAATCCCCACCTGTGCTCCGGAATCAAAATTTGCGTGGAGTTCCGTCTTGATCTCTTCGTTTAAACCGACTCCGGGCTTGAATATGTTGGCCGCAGCCAAGCCGACTATTGCCGCAACCATAGTAGTCAGAGTGAAGTATACAATCGTTTTGAGTCCGATTCGTCCCAGCTTCCGAACGTCTCCCAAGCTTGCTGTTCCCAGCATCAGCGAGACAAACACCAGCGGGACCACAATCATGATGATGAGATTGATAAAAATTGTACCGATCGGTTTGATGACACTTGCATTTTCGCCAAAGACAAGGCCAATCACTATGCCAAGAATTAGACCGATGAAGATTTGGTGATGAAGCTTAATTTTTTTCATTTGGAGGTATGATATAGCCTCAATTTAATCGAGTCAATCCAATTTAGCGCCAGTCGGGAAAGACATCGTTTCCCGGACTGTCAAATACAAGTGTAGTTTTTTTTGTCTCCACTTCGATAATGAAAAGCTGCCAGTCTCCGTTGTGGTCATGTTGGGAAGAGGAGTTGAAGGCGATATAGCGTCCATCCGGTGACCAACACGGGAAATAGTCATAAGTCTCATCTCTTTCAGTGAGCCTGATTTTGTCCGAGCCATCTGGGTTCATGAGCCAAATATCTCCCTTACCGTCTGCGCTACCGGAGACATAGGCCAATTTTTTTCCATCTTTGGAGAACCGGGCGCGGCAGCTGTCTCCACCTTCTTCGAGAAATTGAACAGTTTTTGTTTGGGTATCATAAATAGCGACATCCCAGCCCATCAAACGTTTTCCCGTGAATGTAATGAGCTGCTGAGAGGGAGAGACATGTGGGATGGCATGTGTCTTGTTGTAATTAGCTAAAATTCTCTCGGATATTTTCGATTGGGTGTCGACTTTAAAGAGAAGAGTTTTTCTTTTTTCCTGCGAATAGGCAATGTGTCTGCCATCTGCAAACCAAGCAGGCTCTTTGTCGTCAGTTTTGGCTGTGGTGATCTGTGTGATCCGTGTGCCTTGAGGGGTTATGGTGTAGATATTGTAATTTCCCTCAGGATTAGCCGTAAATGCAATTTTTGATTTATCGGGTGCCCAGACCGGGTATTCATCATCCCAGGTGTTATCCGTCAGCTTTTCAACACCACTTTTTGAGAGTTTGTAGATTTCATTGTCTCCGTCGTAGTTGGAGTGAAAAATGATTTCCCCGCCAAAATCGAAAGCCAGCTTCAAGAATGGGTCCTGACCGGGTTTTTCAGCCTGTTCAGTACTGTGGCTGCACATAGTGAAAAGAGGCAGCAGCAGGAATGCCATAAGCAGAGAGATCGAGATAGGATTTTTTAAAGGATGGGTTAAAGTCATTGCAAGCTCCTCTATGAAATTCTAAACCGAATGTCCGTATTAGTCTAGTGAAAAGGGGATATTTTTGATGTGGATATCTCGAATGGCTTGACAGACTTCTTGAATCTGTGAGGAGGTCAGGGCTAATCCTGAAGGGAGATAGAGCCCTTTTTCGGAGAGCTGCGTGGATTCAGGGAACGACAGGTGTCTAGTTTCCTGGAATTTTTGGAAAACCGGCTGTTTGTGAACAGGAATAAAAAAAGAACGGGTATCAATGCCCTTCTCTTTCAATAGGCTCATGACTTGATCCCTGGAAATCCCAAAATCCTCCTGGACGAGGATCGTGTACATCCAATAGACACAACGTGCCCACTCTTTTTCTACAGGGAGTGTCAAGCCTTGAACATTTTGAAGTGACGAAGAGTAGGCCTGTGCCATAGACCGTTTGATGGAGATAAATTTATCAATGTCCTCCATTTGCGCGGTTCCTACTGCGGCCTGAAGGTTAGTCATTCGATAATTGAAGGCGAGATCGGTATGGAGAAATCTTCTTTCCGGAGAGTGAGCCAGATCTTTGTAAAGCCTGGCTTTTGCGGCCATTTCATCACTGTTGGTGACAACCATTCCGCCTTCCCCGGTAGTGATGATTTTGTTCGCATAAAAGCTGAAACATCCCACGTCTCCAATGGCTCCGGCGTACACTCCCTTTTCTTTGTCGCCTTCCTTGAAAACCATCGCGCCATGTGCTTCCGCAGCATCTTCGATGACAAGCAGGCCGTACTCATCGGCAATCTCTTTGATGGAATCCATGTCACAGGGGTGACCGTAGAGGTGCACAGGGAGAATGGCCCTTATGGTTTTATGTGTATGTTTGTCAATAAGCGACTTGTTTTTTGGATCGTAGCGGCAGTGACCCGTGATGAATTCTCGGATTTTCCTGGGGTCAATATTGTATGTTTCGGGGTCAACGTCAACAGGGATGGGAGAAGCCCCTGTGTAAAGCACGGCATAGGGAACGGCAATCATCGTCAAATCAGGGACAAAAACGGCATCGTCCGGTCCAATCCCTGTACTTATCAGGGCGAGATGCAGAGCCGTCGTTCCGCTGGTGGTTGTTATAGCATGTTTGACATTCAAGAAATGGCTGAAATCGTGTTCGAATCTCCGGATAAACTCTCCGGCTGAGGAAATCCAACCCGTTTCAATACATTGTGAAACATACTTTTGTGTATTTTTTGCAAGAAGAGGCTGGTTGACAGGAATCATTTTACCCGTGTTGATTTTCGAGCCTTGAAAATAAAATTGGAGGTGCTGTTGAAACGACCGGATGCAGGGAGATAATTTTCGATTGTAAATCC
>JAZFSR010000055.1:0-5424 GCA_036446295.1 Candidatus Aminicenantaceae bacterium | reverse complement strand
CATTGGCCGCAAAAGCACTGATGAAACAGCACGCATTCGGCAAAGTGCCGGTTTTGGACATCCAGGCTTTTAAGCTCCCCGTATCACCCTGACTCTTCTTGATTCCAGAAAGGGCCACGTGTCTATCGATATCCAAATATTCAGCCACAAGGAGAGAAAGATGAACGTCCCGTTCATAGAAGGTCTCAAGATTCCCTTTATCTACTCTCTTTTGGTTTATTGCCTCCGGCGCTCTAATAATCTTGGATTTCACTCTATTTGCTTTTTCTTCAAACGTTTGAATGAATTTTTTTTCCTGCACAAATACCGTACACTTTTTGGGAATGGCCGAAGCAAAGCTAGCAGCAATGTCTGCTTTCGAAGTTCCCATCTGTTCCTGATGGTCAAGGCGTACATTTGTGATGACAAGGATATGGGGCCGGAACATTTTGACCGTTTCAACGCGCATCATTTCAGGCCGGATGCCCATCATTTCTACCACGAGTGCCTGTACTCCAATTTGATCGGCGGCCTTTAAAACATCTTTCCCTTCAAGGATGGAAGGCTGGCCCCATCTTAGGATTTCCTTTTCACTCCCATCCGGAAAGATCATCACGGGTCGGGAACCTGTAGTTTTGGCCAGGACCTTCCGGCCGTTTTCTCTCAATATTCCGGCAATGAGGCGGGTGACGGTGGATTTTCCCCGCGTTCCGGTGATACAGATGCGTAGAGGAATTTTTTTAATCTTGGAAGCTAAATGTATTTTTTCTCCCAGGAGATATAAAAAAAATAGAATAAGACAACTCCCGGAAAAAAGTAATTCTTTCAATAGCTTTTCATTATATCCAATCCCCCCCCAAAAAATAAATCAATAATTGGGACCAGGCCTGCAAAACATGAATAACTTTTTCTAATGACATCATATATAAGGTTAGATCTGAATTGGAATTATTATTGAATAGTTTTATACTCCTTAGAGGAGGAAAAGAAAATAATGCATGTTTTGCAGGCCTGGTCCCAAAGGTGTGAGTGGGTGGGGAGTGATCCCCTGATGATAGAATATCATGATAAAGAGTGGGGAGTCCCGGTGCATGATGATACAAAACTATTCGAATTTCTCGTTCTGGATGCCATGCAGGCAGGATTAAGCTGGATGACTGTCCTCAAAAAGCGCGAGAATTTCCGCAAAGCCTTCGACAATTATGACATTAAAAAGATTGCCAAGTATGATGAAAGTAAACTTGAGGAACTCCTACTCGATAAAGGGATAATCCGAAACCGTCAGAAAATAAATGCATGTATCAAGAATGCCCAGGCCTTTCTCGAAATTCAAAAAGAAATAGGTAGTTTTGACGCCTATATATGGCAGTTTGTTGGAGGGCAGACGATCAAAAACTCTTGGACAAAACTCAGCGATCTTCCCCCAAATACGCCTAAATCAGATATGCTGAGCAAAAATATGAAAGGAAGAGGATTCTCTTTCGTGGGCTCTACAATTTGCTATGCATTCATGCAGGCTGCAGGTATGGTCAACGACCACACAATCGACTGTTTCCGCTACCACGAAGTGGGGAAATAGATATGAGTGAACTGAAAAGTTCAAATGTTCGCTTTTTTCAGTACAATACTGCCCTGAGGCACACCGATATTCGCCGCAACCACATGACATTTTGCCTTAAGAAGGAAGAAAATGGGCCGGTGTTCATCAGACAGTCCTTCGTAGTTCCCCTGTCCTTTGCTGATGATTAACTCGGCCGAATTATAGAGTTCAAGAAACTCATCCGAGCACAGACTTAAAATACACCCTGGAGCATCGCAACCGGAAGAAAAAATCTCTGCGACCTTATCGATTCCGGCCTCAACGGCATCCTCAAAAATGGCATCATTGATGATCGGACGCTCACGGACAGCATACGTCACAGGTTTGCCAAGTTTTTCGATGAGCAAGCGATCAAACACGGTTTCGCCCGCATTGTCACCAATAAAAAGAATTGTGTTTGCCTTATTCAACGCCTTACAAAACTCCAAATAGTGATTGACTGAAAAATCCATTTTGAGCATCGCATCGAGATCCTTCTCCATGTCAAATTTTTGAGTCGTACCAAAATCAATCACATTCCCAGCTATGGATATACGTATGGCCATCAACAGAGGATCTTCCGAACACAATATGAGGTCCTTTAATTTAGGATAAAGTCGGAGGGCCTGTTGTGTGTGCAGCTTCTTCATCTCCCGAAATGGATCTTTGATTCCAGTAACTGTTGAAACAATCCGATAGACTTCCCGGCCAAACTCAGAAGGCGTGACATCCAGCGACATTGTAGGGAGAAACAGGCAGACCTGTTTCATGACCTTATGGATTTTTTCTTTTTCGGTCGTAACTATCTTGGCCGTATTGAGTGCCTGACTAATAAGGCAGGGAAAACAGTCCAGTTGGGTTTTCACTTTTGTTTCTAATGGTGGCGCAGGGCAACCACAGGATCCACACGTGCTGCCCTCGCGGCCGGATAGATTCCGGCAACAAGGCTGATAATAACGGCAAAACCAACAGCTCCCACACAGAGCCACAGAGGAAAACTGAAATAATCGATGTAGGGAAGACCCTGTTTTGAAAGAATAAAATTGACGACCTTATTGATGAGGAGGCTGACTCCCCATCCCAGTCCCAGGCCAAAAATCCCCCCCAAGAATCCTATGGAGATGGTCTCGAAGAAAAAGATTTTTTGTATGTCTCTATTACTGGCACCCACAGCCTTCATGATCCCGATTTCAGAGTATCTCTCCAGAATGGACATGATCATGGTGTTGATGATACCAAGGGAGGCGACCACAACGGCAATCATGCCCAAAGCCAGCAGAAACAGATCCATAAAAAGAAATCCTTTCTGAAATTCTTCAAACTGGTCAATAAGAGCAAATGTACGGAATCCCATATTTTCAATTTTTTTCTTGACCGAATCGATTAAATCCGGAGAGGATAACCTGACATTGACGAGAGAATACCCTCTTATGCTTGATGGCTCCCTCAGGAGATCCCAAAGATTTGTGATGGGAAGTTTTTTCATCGTCCCGGCCGTTTCGGGCGAGAGATAGACATCACTTTTGAGCAGAGCCGGTCCTCCAAAACCCATATTTTTGGCCACGCCGGCTATGGTCATCTCATAGTTCTGTTTAGAAAAAGGAAGATCATCTCCACGAAAAAGCGAAGTCAAATCATCGGGATTGAAGCGGGAAAGATCGATCGTAAGCGTCGTGATATTTATTTTTTTGCCTATAATCGAAGAAAAATCCTTGATTTTGAAACCGACAAGAAGAGAATCGCTAATGATTACGGAATCCCTGCTGTCCTTTGAGTAGGATTGTCCCGCCCTAAACTGCATGGTTTTTGAGGAGGAAACTTCTGTCGGAATGACTTGAATAAGACTGAATTTTTCTTGACCGTCAAGATTGACGGCGGCAGGGAATCGAATATCGGGAAGAACCAGTTCCACGCCCCTGAATTTCTTGATTTTTTTTAGGGCCTCATCATCAAGGGGGATGCTTTCGGAATCTGTGTCCTTGCTTTCTTCTCCTGACAGTATGCCCCTTGGAATCAGTGAACCGGAATAGACCGTAATAAAATTGAACAGCTCAAGTTCCTTAAAACGTTCCGCAACATTTTTCTGCATGCCCTTACCGAAAGCGACCATACAGACCAGGGCTCCTATGGCAATAACCACTCCAAAAGCCGTAAGGAAAGTCCGAAGTTTTTTCTTCCAGAGGTTGGAAAAAGACAGATCGATGTAGTCTGAAATTCTCATCGAATCTTTTCCTTATCTATGACTTTACCATCTTGAAGGCAAATCACTTCGCTGGCAAACTCTTTTAAAAGGGCTTCCTCGTGGGACACCATGATAACTGTCACGCCGTGGTCAACATTGAGCTTTGAGAGCACCTCGACAATCTCCTTGGATGTTCTGCTGTCTAAATTTCCTGTCGGTTCGTCAGCGAGAAGAATTCGAGGGCTGTTGATGAGTGCCCGCGCAATAGAAACCCTCTGCTGTTCTCCCCCGGAAAGCTCGGATGGCCGATGCAGGTGGCGGTGTTGGAGGCCAACGATTTTCAATATATCAGATGCCCTCTGCCCTCTTTCTTTTTTTGGAATTCCTGAAAAAAGGAGGGGAAGCCCAACATTTTCCAACGCCGTATAGGAAGAAATCAAATTGAAGGACTGGAAAATCATTCCTACCCCCTCCCTCCTGTAGCGGGCAAGCTCATCGCTGTTCATCTGAGAGATCTTCCCTCCCTCAACTTCAATTGTCCCCGAAGTGGGTGTATCCAATCCGCCAAGGAGATTGAGGACGGTTGATTTCCCGGAACCGGATTGTCCCGAAATGCCGTAGAAACTTCCCTTCTCAATGGAAAGAGAGACCTCATTGAGCGCTATAACCTGGATTTTTCCCGTAGAATAGATTTTGGTCAGCTTATCGGTTATGACAATTTTTTCGGAAATGGACATTTTATTTATTGATCACCACTTTCCATCCATCTGAAATTCGGCACTGCCGAGCCAGAATCCCGAATGTGTGACCGAATCATACTGAGCCTGCAGTAGGTCAAAATGAAACTTTTCTTCTTCGCCGATCTCTCGAAATATTTTTCTCGCCGTCGAGTCATCGGCACCAAACGATGCCTTGCTAAAGAAATCGATGGCACTTTTCTCCAGCTCCATTCCCACTCTTAAGGCTTCGACTTCTCCTTTCCCCTCTTCATTTTTCATTCTATCTTTTAATTTTTCAACAAGAGGAGATTCTCCCCTGAGTTCTTCATCTCTGATGTATTGTTTCCAGTCCTCACTTTCCAAGATCTGGCTGAACAGCTTTCCGAATACCTTCATATGCTTGATTTCCTCATCGGCAAGAAATCGGAACATTTTTTTTCCTTCCTCATGCTCGGTGATATCGGAGGCATGCATGAAAAATTTACGGCCGTTGATTTCCAGCCGGATGGCTTCTTTGATGGCATCTTCGACCTCTCTACTGATTTCTTTCACCAGATTCTCTCCTTTATGATGATCTCAATCTTATATTATAATGAATTAATATTTGATTTGCTTCCAGGCTTCAATAAATTTTACTGCATAATCGGCCATGCTTTCTGCCGCCTTTTCTCCCCTCTCTTTTGTCGCCAAAGCAGGGTCCTCAAAAGACCAGATACCATTGCTGGAAAGCTCATGGCTGGCCCCTCCTTTTTTGGTCTCCACGGGAACTCCTAACAGAGTATTCCAGACCATCATCAAATCAGGGTTTTTACGGCCTGCATCAAGAAGAGCTTGTTGTTGAGGAGTGAAAGTGATCTCAGCCTTCTTTGCCCTGTCCATATTGACCAGATCGGGGCGGACAAAGAGCATCGATGAGGTCTCGCTCAATCCGGCATGATTATCAAAAAAAACATCCTCCTCCCCGC
>JAZFSR010000054.1:0-10246 GCA_036446295.1 Candidatus Aminicenantaceae bacterium | reverse complement strand
CTAAATATAGGTAAAATCTTAACTTAGCCTCTTTTTGGAAGAGTAAAAAATCCTAGAAACTGGAATGAAAAGTGCCTGAATTTATTCAACCTCTTGGTTTTCTTCCAGGATTTTTGAAATTTCTTCTTGTGAAGGAAGATCTTTCAGGCTTTCCAGGCCGAAATAAGACAGAAACCTGTTGGATGTTCTATAGATCAGAGGTTTTCCGGGACTCTTTTTTCGCCCGATGATTTTTACCAGACGTTTTTGAAGGAGGGTTTTAAGAGAATGCGATGAATCCACTCCCCGAAAAGCCGAGATTTCAGCGAGAGTGACGGGCTGATGATAGGCCACTGCTGACAGGGTTTCCATGGCAGATATAGATAATCTGTTTTTTCTGTCAACACGAAGAAGGAGTCTGATCCATGGATCGTACTCGATTTTTGTAGAGAACATGTAGCCTCCGGCTACTTGAACGATTTGGATGCCTCTGTTTTTATGCGCATAATCTTGGACGAGCTCATCGAGAGCCGCTAAAATCTCTTCTTTTGGAAAATCGGTCAATAGAGTTCGGATTTTTTCTTTGGGAAGAGGTTCGAGGGAGATGAAAATTAATGTTTCGATGATGTTTTTTAAATCGATCGTCATGATGGACTCTCTTTTCGCAGCCAGACTTTGATGGTGTTGAAGAGGCTTTCCTGGATGGCGACGACGATTCTGGCTTTAATCAGTTCTAAAAGACAGAAAAAGGACAGAAAGGCTTCAGCAAAGGTTTCCTGCCGGTTGAAGTATTCGATAAAGTCGAGAAAAGAGTGTTTATCAAGATAGTCCAGCATCTCTTTCATCTTTTCTTCATGTGTCACTTCTTTACCCTTAATCGTTCTCATGCTGTCTCGTTCCTTTTTTTTCATGAGAGTGAAAAAGGCTTCTGCCAGATCAAACAAAGAGATTTCTGTCAGCTCCAGTTCCTCTTCCTTTTCCTTATCACTTGGAGGAAGGAAGGTCCTCTGCCATTTTTTCAGTTCTTTATTCTCTTTTTCTCTTAGGAGGGAGCCTGCGGCCTTTATTTTTTGAAAGTCCAGGAGTCTGTCGATAAGGACTTTCCTTGGGTCCTCCATGTCGTCCTCCGGAACGGTCTCTCTGGGCAGGAGCATTTGAGATTTTATGTAAATCAGGAGGGCTGCAATGAGAAGGAATTCCGCCTCATGCTCCAAATTAATTTTTTCTTTCTGGTCGAGATACTTCAAGTAATCTTTAGTGATCGAGGAGATGGGGATATCGTGAATATCAATTTTTTTCTTTCTGATAAGAAAGAGGAGGAGGTCTAATGGGCCTTGAAAGGCTTCCAGTTTGACCTGGTAACTTTCAGATGTGTCCATTTCCAAGGTTTTGTCTATCTGTGCGCTAAAAGCCAATGGCTGACCTGACTTCTTCCATCGTCTTATGCGCGTCTTTCCGTGCTCTTTTGTTCCCTTCTTCGAGGATCTCCCAGACTAGATCCGGATTGCTCTCAAGCACTCTTCTTTTTTCCCAAAACGGATTAAGAATATGGATGATTCTTTCGATGACCACGTTTTTGCAGTCCAGACAGCCTATTCCTGCTTTGCGGCACCCTTCAGCCAGTTCATCTCTTTTGTCTTTCGACAAAAATGCCTTGTGTAGAGTAAATACAGGACAGTCATCGGGTTCCCCCGGATCTGATCGTCTTTTGCGCCGGATATCTGTTTTCATCGTAGAGATTTTCTGACGAATCACGTCCCGGGAATCTTTGAGATTTATAGCATTACCGAAGGATTTGCTCATCTTGCGCCCATCCGTTCCAGATAATTTGGGGACTTCGGTCAGCAGCATCTGAGGTTCTGGAAAGACATTGCTGAAGAGGCGGTTGAACCGACGTGTGATCTCTCGCGCAAGTTCAAGATGGTAGGCCTGGTCTTCTCCAACCGGTACAATCTCCGCCTTATAGAGGAGGATGTCGGCTGTCTGGAGAACAGGATAGCCTAAAAAGCCGTAGGTGTTGAGATCCTTTTCGGGAAGCTCTCTCTGCATCTCTTTAAACGTGGGGACCCTCTGGAGCCAAGGCAGGGGGATGATCATGGACAACAGCAGATGGAGTTCGGCGTGTTCTTTAACTTCGGATTGGACAAAAATTGTGCACTTTTTCGGATCCAGCCCTATGCTCAGCCAGTCGGCGGCCACTTCAAAAGTGTTTTCCCTCACGGAAGTGGATTTCATGTATTCAGAAGAGAATCCATGCCACGTGACAATACAGTAGTAGCATCTGTATTTTTCCTGAAGTTTAAGCCAGTTCCGCAGCGCTCCGGCCAGATGTCCTATGTGGCAGGGGCCGGTCGGCCGCAGACCACTAAACACGGTTTTTGTTTTTTGTTTGTTTTCGTCCATTTTAAAATGATATAAGCATGGAGATAATGGCTTGGATTGGTTTAAAAATAATCTCAAGGAATCCGGATATGAATAAGACTAAGATGATCATAAAGCCATATGGTCTGATCTTTTCGTATTTTTCAACCGCTTCATCCGAAAGAAATCCCATCAGCACTCCACTCCCGTCAAGGGGGGGAACGGGGAGGAGGTTAAAAACAGCAAGAATTGCATTGATGAGAATTCCGAAATAAAGAATCAAACCCATTCCCTGAGCGAACTGGAGTTGTCCCGTATTCCCCGGGACGGTGTAGAATGCTGCTTGAAAGAATCTAGGGCTTGAAAATTTCAATATTTGAATAATGATAAAAAAACCTATGGCTGCTGTAAAATTAGCGATGGGTCCAGCCGCTGAAATCCAGAGGTTGTCCCGTCGGGGATTTCTTAAGTTCATGGGATTGACGGGGACAGGTTTGGCCCATCCAATAAGAGGGATACCCGTAAACATCATCAAAAGAGGAAGCAGAACGGTGCCAATAGGGTCGATATGGGGGATGGGATTGAGGGAGACTCTTCCCATTTGAAAAGCTGTAGGATCGCCCAATTTTTTTGCGGCCCATCCATGAGAGGCTTCATGTATGGTGATGGCAAAGAGAAGCACAAAATAGGCGAGAACTTTTGTGAGGATATCCATTTTTTTCCAGAGGTCATTTATAGCATATCCACTTGAGTACGTAAAGCTAATAAAGTTTTCTGAATACTCCGGTCAGCTGTTCAGTATTTTTTCGACCTCTTCCTTGTCAACGTCTGTGACATACGGGATTCCGCTGATGTAGGCGGCATCATGGGTCAGAGCCGCGATGTCGTCTCTAGTGATGTATTCGAGCGCAAATTTTCTGTTCCCCGCCATCATCTGCCGAAGTCCTTGACTTAACCTTTCCCAGTATCCATAAAGTCCCATGGCGCCGGTGGGGATATCCTTGAACCTCTCCTGATATTTTTCTTTAAGTTCTGGGGCGGTGACAAAAATTTCTTCAGCCGTATTTCCAAACCGCTCGACATAAACGGGAATTTGATCTTCCTTAATCCTCTTTCCGATTGTTTTTCCCACCATGGCTGCGGCCATCGGTCCTCTTGCCATACCGACAAGCTTGAAATAAGGGGCTCCAATGGAGAGGGCCTTGTAGATCTGATCTTCAAAGGTGATTCCGCCTGCTACGGCGACATCCGGGATGTATTCTCCCTTGTCATCGAGCTTCTTGAGATACCGGTATGTCAGAGACCAAAGCTCGACACTGGGAATGCCCCATTCGTTCATCATCCGCCAGGGACTCATGCCTGTTCCGCCACCGGCTCCGTCCACAGTCAGCAGATCCAGCTTGGCTTTGGACGCATATTTGACGGCGCGGGCCAGGTCGACCGGTCTGTAGGCTCCTGTTTTCAGGAAAACATACTTGGCCCCCGCAGCTCGCAGTTCTTCAACACGCCGCATGAAGCTTTCCTCTTCCACCATGCCCAACCGGGAATGTCTTTCAAATTCCTTAAAGCTTCCCTTTTCGAAGGCCTTGATGATAGAGGGATCTTCCGGATTGGGAAGGACGATATATCCTCTTTTCTGCAGTTCCTGGGCTTTTTTGAGGCTTTTTATCTTGACTTCACCACCAATGTTTTTGGCGCCTTGCCCCCATTTCAGCTCAACGGTGTCCACTCCTAATTTCTCGATCACGTATTCCTGAACTCCCAGGCGGGTGTCTTCGACATTGGCCTGTACTACAATCGTGCCATATCCATCCTGCCAATCCCTGAAAGATTTAATGCGGAATTCCATGTCCGGAGAGCGGATAATTTTGCCGTTCTCGATTACAGAGTCGTCGTCCATGGCACAAACGTTTTCTCCTACGGTCAGAATTCCTCCTGAAAGAGCCACTCCCGCTCCCAGCCCATGCCAGTTCTGCTTGGCCACGTTTGTGGATCCCATCCCTGAGACGACAAAAGGCACTTTCACCTTGATGCCTTTATCGTGACCAATGGCCGTCTCGATTGTCACTTTAGGGAATGTGGCCTTGTCGCTGTCCGCTTCGATACCGTGTGCTCCGACCGCTGTTCCCAAAATCGTGAAATCAGAAAGGTCGACGGGGTATTCCTTTTCGGAGGCTGCCGTAATAATTCCAAAAGGTTGAGGGTAAAGAACTTCGTGTCCCCTGTAGGCGGATTTTCCGATTTCACACATGCCGATACAGCCGTCTACGCAAGTGACGCACATCCCGCTGAAAGGGCTGACGGAACCTTCAGTCCTATTTTTAGTTAGAGTAGCGGCGCTTCTGTTTAATTTTGTATAACTCATTGGGTGACCTCCTTAATATCTTTAATATCTTTTTGTATATAAGCAGTAGAAGACATGTTATTCCATTGTTTTTTCATTGTCTTCACTGTTTGATTTCTCCGGTTTTTCCTGGACACATGTTCCGCATCTGCCGGCCGTGTACATCCAGCACTGGAGTTCATCGTAGGTGTCGAGGCATGAGGGGTCGAGCGTTAAACACCCGTTGCAGATAGCCGTGTCGGCATCCGGTCCCTGACATCTCAACTGGCACGCCGGGCAGATGTACATGCATCCACCGCAGAGACGGCATTCTTCAGAGCGCATGTCAAAAGGTGTGGATATTTTCTTCTTGTGGCCCCGGTTTTGAAAACCGATCGCATGCCCATCCATCTGTTCTGCGCACATGCGGACACAGAGTCCGCAGAGGATGCACTCTTCATTGCGAACCGTGAACCGCATCTGTTTGACACCAAACTTAGATGCGAGATCCTGAATGACCTTTGATCCGGGCGCAACGGACAGCATAAGTTCAATCATCATTCTCCTGGCCTCAAAAACTCTATGGGTGTCCGTTCTAACAAAAAGTCCTTCTTCGGCAGGATAAGTGCAGGAGGAGACGAGTTTTGATCCGGGGCCTTCTCCTATCTCGACAAGGCAGAGCCGGCACCCCCCGAACTGCGATAGACCCTCATTGTAGCAGAGTGTAGGAATTTCCAGTCCGTAAAATTTTGCCGTCTCCAGGATGCTCCAGCCTTCCTCGGCATTGACATCCAAATTGTTGATTTTCATATTTATCATAATATCCTCACTCTACATTAATGGCATTAAAATTGCAGACTTCGAAACAGGCTCCACATTTTATGCATTTATTCTGGTCTAAGATGTGGATCTGTTTGAGTTCCCCTTTTATGGCCACTTGTGGACATGGCTTGATGCAGGCAAGGCAGCCCGTGCAATTTTCGGAGATGATGCTGTACTGAATCAAATCCTTGCAGACGGCGGCAGGACATTTATTGTCCCTTATATGAGCTAGATATTCGTCTTTAAAATATCGGATAGTGGACAGGACAGGATTGGCCGCCGTTTGTCCCAACGCGCACATGGAGGCATCTTTGACGGCATTGGCCAGTTGTCCCAAGAGATCGAGGTCGCTGTCTTTGCCGCTGCCTTCAGTGATGCTGCTGACAATTTCCCACATGCGCTGTGTGCCTTCTCGACAGGATAAACACTTTCCACATGACTCATCCCTGAGAAAATTGAGGAAGTACTTGGCGACATCAACCATACAAGTGTTTTCGTCCATGACGATCATTCCGCCGGATCCCATGATGGAACCGGCTTGAAAAAGACTATCATAATCTATAGGAAGGTCCAGGTGTTCTTTGGGGAGGCATCCTCCGGAGGGACCGCCTGTTTGTACAGCCTTAAACTCTTTTCCTTCGGGGATTCCGCCGCCGATATCATAGATGACCTCTCGGAGTGTTATCCCCATCGGGACTTCCACGAGACCTGTATTGTTGATTTTTCCAACAAGCGAAAAAATCTTTGTTCCTTTAGATCCATCGGTTCCGATATTTGAAAACCAATCGGCGCCATTTGCAAAAATGACAGGAACGGTGGCCCAGGTTTCGACATTGTTGATATTCGTCGGCCTTTTCCAGAGTCCTCGCACAGCCGGATAAGGAGGCCTCTGACGCGGCTCCCCGATTTTCCCTTCGATGGATGCAATAAGAGCGGTTTCTTCTCCACAGACAAAGGCCCCGGCTCCTTTAGAGATGTGGAGTTGAAGATTAAAATCTGTTCCAAGAATGTTTTTTCCCAACAGGCCCATCTGTTCGGCACTCTCTAACGCTTTTGTGATGTTTTGTAGGGCAAGAGGATATTCATCGCGGATGTAGATGTATCCTTCTTCAGCGCCTATGGCATAAGCGCCGATAATCATCCCTTCCAGAACACGGTGCGGATTCCCCTCCATCAGGCTCCGGTCCATATAAGCACCGGGATCTCCTTCATCGGCATTACAGATGATGTATTTGGGATTTCCTTTGGCTTGCCTTGAAAAAGCCCATTTTTTTCCTGTTGGGAATCCTGCGCCTCCACGCCCCCGGAGCCCGGACTTCTGCATCGTTTCGATCACGGCTTCAGGGGTTTTCTCGTCGAGAATCTTAGACAGAGAGCTGTATCCATTGACGGACATATAGTCGAGAATATCCGTTGGATCAATGAGAGCGTTATCTCCCATCACGATTCGTTTTTGCTTTTTATAAAAACCGATATCAGCCTCTTTGGGAATGCTGTCCTTTGAAATGGGATCTGTATATAAGAGGGCGTCGATGACCGTGTTGTTTAGGATTGTTTCGGATATGATGTCTTTTGCATGTTTTGGTTCAACGTGCTGGTAGAAGATATTATGCGGCTGAATGATGATATTCGGTTCGGCTTCACAGAATCCGTGGCATCCTGTGACTTTGACCAAAACTTTTTCTTTGAGGTTCTGGGCTGTGATTTCTTTCTCCAGGGCTTCTATGACTTTAAGAGATCCTCTTGCTTGACCGCAGGTTCCCGCAGAAACAAAAAGTACAGCTTTTTGTTCGGCTTGACGAAATAAAGTTTGATCTTTAATCGTGCTCTTTAATTCTTCGATGGAATTAATTTTTTTAATCTCTTTCATTGTCCCACTCTAGCTTTTTTTACGTTTATACTTTTTTATGATGGATTCGACTTTGCGGATTGAGGTCTGGGCATGATAGTCGCCATCCACGACAACCACGGGACCGATGGCGCAGCATCCAAGACAAGCCACGGTTTCCAGTGTGAATTGTCCGTCTTCTGTCGTAGTCCCTGATTCCACACCGAGTCGTCTTTCAAATTCTTCTAAAATTTTTGGTCCTCCCCGAACATGACAGGCTGTTCCCATACAGACTGTGGCTTGATGCTCACCTCTTGGTTCCAGGCTGAAGGAACGGTAAAAGGTGGCCACTCCGATAATATGAATCAAAGGGATTTCCAGGGTTTCGGCGACAACTTGAAGAGCCTCCTTGGGGAGATAATTGAATTCGGCTTGAATGTCCTGAAGAATTGAAATTAGAGCTCTTTTTTGATTGTCATGTTTTTGCATGAAGGTTTTGACTTTATGTGTTTCGACATTCACAGGGTTCCCTCCAAATTTATAGCGGTTATTTTTCTTTCTGATTATCTGAGACGGCGAAGTGAGCCTTAAGTTTTCTCACGAGTTATAAGGAGCAAAATGGCCTCGAAAGAGTTTTAAAATATTATTTCTCCTTAAAAGTTTCTAAAATAATTTAATGTTTTTATAAATACAAAAATCAATATGATTAACATTGATTTATAACAGACATCAAATTTTCTTGTCAAGGACTTTATTGTTTGATTTTTTTTTACGGAAAAAGACCCCTATAGCTGTAGATTTCAGCAATTTTTTCAATGGCCACAATATAAGCGGCACATCGAAAGGAGACATCCCTTTGGTCGTGGATCTGCCAGACACTGTTAAAAGCTTTAACCATTTTCCGTTCCAGTTCATAATTGACTTGTTCTTCTTCCCAATAGAGTCCGCTCATGGCCTGTACCCATTCAAGATGACTGACAACGACCCCTCCTGCATTGGTCAGAATATCGGGAAGAACCGGTATTTTTCTTTTTTCAAGTATCTCATCGGCTTCGGGCGTTGTGGGGCCGTTAGCGGCCTCAAAGATCACTTTTGCCTTAATCTTATCCGCATTATTTTTGTGGATTTGGTTTTCAAGAGCCGCGGGGATGAGGATGTCGGCTTCCTGAAAAAGAAGTTCCTCTCTCTCTATTTTTTTTCCCGGGTGTTTGATCACACAGGCATGTTTTTCGACACAATCCAAAAGTCCTTGGACATCCAATCCATTTTTGTCGACAAGGCAGCCGGAATAATCGGAAACAGCGACAATTTTTGCCCCCAGCTTTGATAAAAAGAAGGCGGTATATCCTCCCACATTGCCGAATCCCTGGATGGCGACAGTGGCTCCTTCAAGTTTATTTTTCATGGCTTTATAATATTCTCTTATCGTTATGGCCACTCCATGACCGGTCGCCTTTTTCCTTCCTTTTGAACCGCCTAAAATTTCTGGTTTTCCAGTGACGATACTCGGCTCGGTGTATCCTTTGAACTGAGAAAAAGTGTCCATGATCCAGGCCATCGTTTTCGAAGTCGTGTACACATCAGGGGCGGGAATATCAATATGAGGTCCCAGGATGGGCATGATTTCAAAGGTGTATCGTCTTGTCATCCTTTCCAATTCGCTTTCAGACATTTCATTGGGGTTGCAGATGATCCCTCCCTTTGCGCCGCCGTAGGGAAGATCAAGCAAAGAACATTTCCATGTCATCCACGCAGCCAGTGCAACCATTTCGTCCTCAGAGACATCGGGATGGTAGCGCACACCTCCTTTTGTCGGGCCCTTAGCGTTGTTGTACTGGCATCGGAATCCTGTGAACGTCTTTGTCCGGCCGTTATCCATTTTTATCGGTATGGACACTTTCAAAATTCGCATGGGTTTTTCAATGATTTTTAAAAGATTTGGATCAAGTTTGATTTCTAAGGCGGCTTTATAGAGCTGCTTGTTTGCTTTCTCGGCAAGGCTGTCTTCAATCATTTTCCCCTCCTCTTTTTTGGTCAGGTCTCAATTGTCATCTCTTCCTTGTGGCATAAATATAGAACAGATTATCAAGAGATGCAATAAACATGTAAGCCTCTCTATTCCCCCGAACTTTAAAAAAATCTCGTAAATGAGGATGTGTCATCCTCTGCTTGAGATGAAGGCGGGACCCCTCCGCGGCGCACCTCCGTCCTCGCTCAAAATTCGCTGCGCGCAGAGATACACCGCTTCGCCCTCCCTTCATCTCCTTCAAGACAAATCGGATTAGGGAGGGATGCATCCTTTAAATAGCACCTTCAGCAGAGTCGGATGGACGTCGAGAAGTGTGTCTCCGCCCGGAGCTTCAGCGAGGAATGGAGACATACCTCGTAAGGGTTCCGTCCGACTCTAAAAAAAATCACGGAAATGGGGATGCTCTCATACTTGTTGAATTGCGGGTTTGATTTATTTAAGATACAATCCGTGCATGATCTCCCATAAAATAAAATCAAGGCGGTGTGATTATGGATGAAGATCCAAGAGGGATTAACCGGCGTCAGTTTTTAAAAAGTTTCTCTGCAGTGGCTGTGAGTGCCCTCGGATTTCCAAGCATTGTTCCTGCGTCAGTTCTGGGTCAATCTGGCACAACGGCTCCCAGTAATCGGATTGTTATGGCCGGAATCGGATTCGGTATGCAGGGGATTCCAAACATGCGGAATTTTCTCAGTAAAGATACGGTACAGTGGGTGGCTGTTTGCGATATCGATGAAAAAGCTCTTTTCCGGGCTAGGGACATTGTTAACCGAAAATACGGCAATATGGATTGTACTGTGTACGGAGATTTCCGTGATCTCATCAACAGAAAAGACATAGATGCCGTATCGATTGCAGTGCCCGATCACTGGCATGCAATTCTTTCCATTGAAAGCGCCCGTGC